>JANNCK010000164.1:0-2470 GCA_031386545.1 Sphingomonadales bacterium | reverse complement strand
TGACGAGCCGGGGCTGAGTCTCGATCAGGCCGAAACCGTGATCGAGGCGGCGGTGGACGAAGTCGACCGGTTTTATCCGGTGTTCCAGTTCGTGCTGTGGGGCGGCAAGTCGCCGAAGGACGCAATTGCGGCGGCGCTGGTCGAAACGCGCGGCGAAGCATGAAGCCACTTTCTTCCCCGAGCGAAGACGAGGGGCACGGCCGAGCGAAGTCGAGGCTCTCGCCCACGCGGACAGGCTTCTCGACTGCGCTCGAAGGCGCCCCTCGTCTTCGCTCGGGGAGAGGCTTTACCTATGCAGCACAATAGTTTGCAGACGCCTGACCATTCATTCTGGCTGGTCGGCTGCGGCGCAATGGCAGGGGCGATGCTGTCGCGCTGGCTGGCAACGGGGATGGACGCGGCGCGGGTGACCGTGATCGACCCCGCGCTGCCTGTTTTCGTGGGGGTCCGCGCGGTTGCATCCCTGCCCGACGAAACGCCACCTGCAATGCTGATGCTGGGCGTCAAGCCGCAGATGCTGGGCGATGTTGCGCCTGTGCTTGCCAAGGCGCTGGGGCCGCACACGATTTTGCTGTCGATCCTCGCAGGCACGCGCCATGCGCGCTTGGTCGAATATTTCCCGCAGGCGGGGCAAGTCGTGCGCGTGATGCCCAATCTGCCGGTCGCTATCGGCCAAGGCGCAATCGCGCTCCACGCTCCGGGCGCGGAGCGCGCGGCACTGACGGCGTTGATGGCCCCGCTCGGTCTTGTCGAATGGATCGACGACGAGGGGCTGTTCGATGCGGTGACCGCCTTGTCCGGCTCAGGTCCGGCGTTCCTCTATCGCTTCGCACAGGCACTGGCGGAGGGCGGTACCGCGCTTGGCCTGTCCCCCGATGTCGCCGACCGGCTGGCCCGTGCGACAGTTGCGGGGGCGGCGTCGCTGGCAAAGGCTTCGCCCGAACGGCTCGGAACGCTGGCCGACCAGGTGGCGAGCAAAGGCGGCTCGACGCGGGTGGGGCTGGAAGTACTCGATGAGGGCGCGGCTTTGAATCTGCTGGTTGCTGCAGCGCTCAAGGCTTCCGATACGCGCAACCGGGAATTGGGCAAAGATTAAGGCCGCGTTCGACCCATTGCGGACATTCGGGCGGTATGTAAAGCTCGACCTGGGGGAGCCAGGTTCTGAGCCATTTCGAATTCTTCTGGGCCTTTTACGGCCTTTTGCTCGGTCTGGCGGTAGCTGAGCTGCTCGGTGCATTTGCGGCCCTCTTGCGAGAGAGCGCGCCGCCCCGGCTTGGCGTCGTCACCCCACTGCTCGGCCTGCAAATTCTGGTCGAGATGCTTGCCAACTATGTGGACGCCTGGTCGATGTTCCGGGAGGTTGGCGTGTCTCTCGCCGACTTCGCCGCACCAACCTTCATCGGCCTCCTGTACTACGTCGCGGCGGTGATCATCGTGCCCCGTCGGCTTTCGGAATGGGTCTCGCTCGACGACTATTTCGACAAGCGTCGCAAGTGGATTGTGGGCACGTTGTTGCTGGCCAATGCCACGGTTTCAGCCGCCATCACGCCTAGTTGGTTTCAGCGCTTTTCCGAAGATGGAGCGTGGGTGGGCGTCTATGTTCTTCAGGTCGGCTCAATGCTCGGGGCCTATACTTTCCTGCTTCTGACGCGCTCTCGACGGCTTTCCGTCGCCGCCATCCTGTTTCTGATGCTGTGGTATCTCATTTTCTATGGTCCGTTCCGCATCGCCGAGACAATAGTGGCCGCGGTCCGGTAGGCAGAGGAGCTGAAACGTCCGCTCCCCACGACATTGCCGACACGCCTATGAACCGCCCTTTCAACCCGATCGGCTGAGTTCCATCACCAGCGCGCGATCTTCGGGCGGGATCAGTCCCTCCAGCACTTGCCAGAACCCCGTCACGGCTTCCTGCCCCGCGCGGCCATAGGCGGCGGACAGGCGTTCGCGCAGGCGGTCGAACAGGTCGGTTTCGAGCGCCGCGCCAACGTCGGTCAAGCGAAGCAGCTTTTGCCGACGGTCGATTTCGCCGGGCACCGCCGCGACCAGCCCGCGCGTCGTGAGTTCGTTCAGGACACGACCCAGCGATTGTTTGGTGATCGCGAGCAGGCGCAACAACTCGCCCACTGTAAGTCCCGGCTGGCGCGCAATGAAATACAGTGCGCGCTGGTGCGCCCGGCCAAGTCCTTGGTCCGCCAGCAGTGCGTCGGCGCTGCGCGTCATGTGCGAATAGCCGAAATAGAGCAGCTCGACACCGCGGCGAATCTCCGGCTCACGCAGAAACAGCGGAGAGGCGCGGGATACCACTGCGGCGTTAGGAGAGGAAATTGGGCCAGCCATGTTGACCTGTTCTGCCAGCCTCGATAGTCGGGATCAACCCTTTTGGAGATGGTCATGAGCGACTTTGCGTTTGAACCCAATGCAAATTGCGTCGCGCCGGATGCCCGCGCGGCATTGCTCGCTGACCCCGGGT
>JANNCK010000162.1:0-15793 GCA_031386545.1 Sphingomonadales bacterium | reverse complement strand
AGCAAAGAAAATGGTGGGCGTGGCAAGGATTGAACTTGCGACCCCTGCGATGTCAACACAGTGCTCTACCACTGAGCTACACGCCCACACGAGGCGCGCTCCTAGCCGCGCGCGCTACGCGTTGCAAGCGGTCAAAGTCGACCGGCGTTGGCACCTTCGAACATACGATCAACTTCAAGCACGAGGTCGCGCAGATGAAAGGGCTTTGACAGGACTTTAGCCTGCGGGAGAGCCTGACCGGCGCGCAGCGTAACCGCCGAAAATCCGGTAATGAACATTACGCGCGTGTCTGGCGCAATAATCGAAACTTTTTGCGCCAGCTCGATGCCGTCCATGCCGGGCATCACAATATCGGTCAGCAACAAATCAAAGCGTTCGCCGCTTTGCACCTGATCGAGCGCATCAGTGCCACAATCGACCGCAAAAACCGAATAACCGGATCGCTCCAGCGCCCGTGTCAGATGCGTCCGCATCGCATCATCGTCTTCGGCAAGCAAAATACGGATCATCTTGGGTTCCGGACATCGGCGGCAAGCCCAATGGCCGCGGCACACGCTGTATGCCACAGCAGTTAAGAAATTCCAGTGCACCCCGCTTATTGCAGCTCTATGCAGCACAAATGCCAGCGCCATTCGACAGCTATAACTTGGGAGCCGCCGGTACGGTCGTACTGACCGTACCCCACGCAGGCCGCGATTATCCGGAGTGGACGCCCGACCGCCTTGCCGTTCCTCTGGAACAAGTCCGCAATCTAGAAGACCGGTTTGCCGACGCTTTGGTTGGTGTCGCCATTGCCAACGGTCACCCGACGCTGATTGCGCGCATGCCGCGCCTCGTTGTCGATCTCAACCGTGCCGAGACCGATTTCGAGGCGCGCGCAGTCCCGGGCACGCGCAACCCGGCACCCCGCCCTTCGCACCGGGCACGCGGGGGACTGGGGCTCGTCCCCGAACGGCTCGGCAATGTCCAGTTGTGGCGGACACCCGTAAGCGCCGCCGACCTCGCCGCGCGTATCGTCAAACTCCACCGCCCTTGGCACACCACAATCGACGCGGCACTGACGCAAGCGCGCGGCAAATACGGGCGTGCCCTGTTGCTCGATATTCATTCGATGCCGTCGCTGCCGGGTTCGCATCCGGCGCATGTCGTTGTCGGAAACCGGCACGGCACCAGTGCGACGGCGGGCGTCACCGAGATGGCTGTTGAAGTGTGCCGGCAATCGGGACTGCGGGTGGCGGTGAATGCGCCCTATGCGGGCGCGTACATGCTTGAGCGGCACGGGCGGCCTTTGCGGGGCATTTCGGCGCTCCAGATTGAAATCGACCGGCGGTTGTATCTCGATTCAGCACTAGACCAGCCCGGCAACGGCCTCAATGCCATCCAGTCATTGGTCGCCATCCTTGCGGCACGTCTCGACGGCCTCCCCGACACAAATAACTGGCCGCTCGCCGCTGAATAGCCGTGCCAGATAAAGCACCACCGCGTGTTTTCACACGCGGTGGCCAGGTTCAGGGAGGAGGTGCATCCTCGGATGCACCGGCCGGGCGCGAAAGGGGGGACGCGCCAGCGGCTAAAGCAAAGATAGTGCAACGCACACAAAGCTACAAGGGCACGAAACCGTCGCGCATAGATGATTTTACGTTCGCGGCGTTAGCTTAGGCTGCGGGCGGAATGACCGTCTTGCCCTGCATGACTTGGCGCCCGAAAATCTCGCGCATCGTCTGCAACGAGAACAGGTGGGCGTGGACCAGCGGCAACATGCCTGACTGCATCATCTTGCGCAGCACATCGCCGCGCAGGTCACGCAGCTTGGCCTCATCGACCATCTGGAACCCACGATAGATAAACGGCTGGGCATCACCCTCGGGCTGGATCGACACTTCGCCGTCCATCAGCAGGCCATGTTCGGCCAATTCAGCCATGAACTGGCCCGTCTTCATGCCCGACCCTTCGAATTCCTGACAAAAGCCCAGCACCCGCGTGACCGATTCGGTCGGTTGGCCGTCGGCGAACAGCGCCTCGCCGTCTTCGAACGCGCCCAGCGCCTCGGTCGTCGGGTCAAAGCACAGCGACAGTTCTTCGGCATCGGGTCGCAGCTTGGCGAGCAGAAACGGGTAGCGCCGGACATAAGCAGGCAGATAGATGGCCTCGGCCACTTTACCTTCGGCGTCGATGAAGGTGTTGATCCCTTCATTAAGCCCCATCAGCGCGAGCGGAACCGGGTTATCCCCGACCGAAAAAATGATCGGATAATGGCGCTGCGCGAGCGCAAACTCATCTACTGTTACCGGAATCGCATGCTCGTCCTTGGCAAAGCCAATATTATCGAGGCCGCGGATTTTCCATGCGGCGTGATCGACCGACGACAGCGGCACCAGATCCTTGTACATCAGCGGGAGGCCGGCAGTCTGTGGGGCCGTGCTGGCCATAAGAATCTCTCCGAAGTTTGTCAGATGAAGTTGCGCGCGTCCCTAGTCATCGCGCTGCACCCGCGCAAGGTGGTCAAACGGCATTGTGAGGTTGAGCGTAATAGCTTTTGCGCCATGAACGACTTCACCCGCATGGACTATGGCGTCGAAGCACCGGCGCTTTTCAGCATCGAAGAGTTTCAACAGCTTGTCGATACTGGCGTTTTCGAAGGGAGCCGGGTCGAACTGGCCGAGGGAGTGATCGACCGCACGAGTCCAGCAATGTCACGCCACATGCGTATTCAGCGACGGCTGGCATTCGACCTGCATGCGATTTTCGGCGATGGCTTAAACGGATGGATGGCGACTTTCGAGGCGTCGGTGCAGTTTGCCGAGCAGACCCTTCGCGACCTAGATGTTGCGATCGTAAGGGGGCTAGCCGAGACCGAGACGTATCTTGTTCCGGCGAACATCCTGCTCGCCATTGAAGTCTCTTCGACAACCCTGCGGTATGATCTCAATGCAAAGCGGATCGAATACGCCCTTGGTGGCATCCCCAATTATTGGGTTGTCGACGTCACAGGCGAATGCCTGCACGTCATGAGCGATCCTATCGATGGTGACTACACCGCGCGCCGCCGCGTCCCGTTCGGCGATTCGCTGGCGGTGCCGGGCTGTAACGGAACAGTTACTGTCCGCTAGAGCAATTTTCCGGGATTCATAATCCCTAGCGGATCGAGCGCCCCCTTGATCGCGCGCAGTGTCGCCATCCGCACCGGATCGGACAGACGCGCCAGTTCATCGCGCTTCATCTGGCCGATGCCGTGCTCGGCAGAGATTGATCCGCCCGCCTCAACGACAAGGTCGTGGACCATGTGGCTGGCGGCATCGCCGACATCGCGACGCCAATTGTCGGCGTCGGACGCCGCCGGTGCGCGGACATGGAAATGGACATTCCCGTCGCCCAGATGCCCGAATGCGCTGGCCACTGTACCCGGAAACGCGGCCTCCACTGCGCGGGCTGCCTCGATCATAAAGCACGGCATGATGTCGACCGGCACTGAAATATCGTGTTGCATCGCCGGTCCTGCAGCGCGCTCGGCCGCTGAAATCGAGTCACGCAACTGCCAAAAGGCGTTCGCTTGCGCCTCGTTGACCGCAAGCGTCGCATCGCGAACCAGCCCGGCTTCGAAAGCCGCAGCGATCAACGGTTCGAGCTCAGCCGCCGCATCACGATCAGCAACCAGTTCAACCAGAATGTGCCAAGGGTGCGGACCGTTGAGCGGTGCCCGTGCGTCCGGGACATGGGCAAGCACCAGCCCGAGCGTATCGGCTGGCACGATTTCAAACCCCTCGATCCCGCGCGTCGCACGCTCGAACCGGCGGAGCAGGTTCAGCGCGACATCGGGCGATTCGACACCGATCCACGCGACTGCACGATCCCCGATCGCGGGCACGAGTTTCAGCGTCGCCGCTGTCACCACGCCCAGCGTCCCCTCTGCCCCGATCAGCAGCTGGTTGAGGTCGTAGCCACGATTGTCCTTCTTGAGCACATCCAGCCCGTGCCAAATCCCGCCATCAGGCATCACCGCCTCGACACCCAGCACCAGCGCCCGCATCGTCCCGAAGCGCAGCACCTGCGTGCCCCCCGCGTTGGTCGAAACCAGCCCGCCAATTGTTGCCGACCCGCGCGCGCCAAGCGTCAACGGAAAGCGCATGCCCTGTTCGGCGACAGATTGGTGCAGCGTTTGAAGCACCACCCCCGCCTCGGCGGTTACGCTGCCCGCCGCTGCATCAATCGCGCGAATCCGGTTCATCCGCCGCAGTGACAGTACCAGTGCCGACCCGTCCTCCGGCGGTGTCGCCCCGCCAACCATGCCGGTATTGCCACCCTGCGGGACCAGCGGCACGCGGTACTCGGACGCCAATGCCACCAGAAAAGCCACGTCATCGGTTGACGCCGGCGACAGCACCGCCGCGGCCGTGCCGGTATAGCGCCCGCGCCAATCGGTCAGCCACGGTGCAATATCATGTGGCGAAACTGCCACACCCTTTGCGCCAAATCGTTCGGAAGCGGCGGCAATCACCGCCTCGACAGCTGCGTTTCCCAAGATTAATCGCCCGTTCAAGCCCATTCCGCCAACGCCCGGAGCACAATGGAAATCCTCGCGTGACCCTTATTGCCTATGGCCTGCTTGTGGCGGCGACAAGTGTTGCGCCTGCGCCTGCGCCCGCAACAGCGGCGGTCGATGCCGGCCCGCGCCCGGCCACCGAAATTCAGATCGCCCAGATGATGATCCAGCAGCGCATCATTATCCGCGTCCCGGCGATGGCTCCCCCCTTAGATCCGCCGCGCCCGATCAAATGGAAAGAGGTGAAGGGGCCGAAATGCGTGCCGCTGAACCAGCTTGCCGGGGCGGCGATTACCCAGAACGACAGTGTTGATCTGTTTCTGCGCGGCGGCACCCGTTTGCGTGCGCGGCTTGACGATGATTGCCCCGCGCTCGACTATTATTCGGGTTTCTACATCAGACCGACGGATGACGGCCAAGTCTGCCAGAAACGCGACATGCTCCACACCCGTTCGGGTGGCCAGTGCCGGGTTGAACGTTTCCGGACGCTGGTTCCGGACAGATAGACCAGTTTTCCTTGACTTCGCGCCCCCCTCGCCACAGGCGCAGAGTATGACATTTGCCGACCTCGGCCTTTCCGACGAACTCCTCCGCGCCGTCAATGAATCGGGTTATACCGAGCCGACGGCGATTCAGGCGCAGGCGATCCCCAGCGTCCTGATGATGCGCGACCTGATTGGGATCGCCCAGACCGGCACCGGCAAGACCGCTGCCTTCGTGCTGCCGATGATCGACATCTTGGGCCACGGTCGCAGCCGCGCGCGGATGCCGCGCAGCCTGATTCTCGAACCGACGCGCGAACTTGCCGCGCAGGTTGCGGAGAATTTCGAAAAATACGGTAAATACCACAAGCTCAGCATGGCGCTGCTCATCGGCGGTGTGCAGATGGGCGATCAGGTCAAGGCGCTAGAAAAGGGCGTCGACGTTCTCATCGCCACGCCCGGTCGCCTGATGGACCTGTTCGGGCGCGGCAAGATCATGCTCAACGATTGCACGCTGCTGGTGATCGACGAGGCCGACCGGATGCTCGACATGGGGTTCATCCCCGACATCGAGGAAATCTGCACCAAATTACCGACCAACCGCCAGACTTTGCTGTTTTCGGCGACAATGCCGGGACCAATCAAAAAACTTGCGGACAAGTTTCTGAGCAATCCAAAGCAGATTCAGGTCGCACGCCCTGCCAGCACCAATCTCCAGATCGAGGCGCGGATCGTCGAGTGCACGTCGCGAACCAAAAAAGACACGCTGATCGCCTTGCTGCGCGCCGAAGACGTCAGCAGCGCCATCATTTTTTCGAACCGCAAGACGACGGTGCGCGAACTGTCGCAAAGCCTGTCGCGCGTGGGCTTCAAATCGGGGCAAATCCAGGGCGACATGGACCAGAGCGAGCGCATCCGCGAGCTTGACCGGTTCAAGAACGGCAACATCACCGTGCTGGTCGCCTCCGATGTCGCCGCGCGCGGCCTCGATGTGAAGGGCGTCAGCCACGTCTTCAACTATGACGTGCCATGGCATCCGGATGATTATGTCCACCGCATCGGCCGCACTGGCCGCGCAGGCGCAACCGGCAAGGCTTTTACCCTCGCCACGCCCGACGATGCCGAGGCAGTTGCGAATATCGAGAAGCTGACTGGCACCAAGATCGAGCGGGTCGGCGGCGGCAGTGCGAAAGCCGCGCCGCGCGCGGACGCCGAACCGACGGAGGAAAAGGCGAAGCGCGCGCCGCGTGCAAAGCCTGAGCCGAAAGCAGCCCCCGTGGCGCGTGCCAAGGCTGAGCCGCGTGCCAAGGCCGAGCCGAAAGCCGAACCGGCACCACGTCCGGAACGCGCGCCCCGTGCAACTCCGGCGGCTCCCGCGCTGCGCCAAGCATCACGCGTGCAGCATGATGACGAACCAGATGACGGCTGGAACGGCCCGATGCCGGGATTTTTGGGCGTCAAGCTGGGCGGGTAACGTGCTGTTCTTCGCTGTTCCCAGCGGCTAATCAGCCCTCATGCCTGCGCTTCCGAACCCATGGCGCACCGAAGCGCGCGCGTTGCTGGCGCTCGCGATGCCACTTATTCTGGGCAATCTTGCTCAGTCGATGATCTATGCAACTGACCTTGTCCTGCTCGGGCGGTTGAATGCCGACGCGCTGGCCGCAGGGTCGCTGGCGGTCAACATCTACGGGCCGTTCATGTTTTTCGGCACGGGACTGCTCTCCGCGCTTGCACCGATGATTGCCAGCGAGCGCGGGCGGATGCGGCATTCTGTGCGCGATGTCCGCCGTTCGGTACGCCAAGGGCTATGGGTGGCGGCGACCCTCACCATCCCGAGCTGGCTGGTGCTGTGGCACGGCGAGGCGATCCTGCTCGCACTCGGGCAAGACCCAGCATTGTCGAAGCAGGGCGGGCTGTTTCTGCAGATCGTGATGTGGAGCCTGCCCGCGTACTTTATTCATCTGGCGCTGCGCTTTTACATTTCGGCAATGGAGCGTGCCTTTGCCGTGTTCGCGGTGCTGTTTGCCACAGTGATCGTCAACGGCATCGCCAGCTGGGCGTTGATCTTCGGGCATCTCGGCCTCCCCGCAATGGGATTTGCGGGTGCACCGCTCGGCAGCCTCATCTCGACCTTTTTCCTCTGCGGCGGGCTGGCGGTAGTGGTCGTCACCTCGAAACATTTCCGCCGCTACCGGCTGTTCGGGCGCTGGTGGCGGGCCGATTGGCAGCGCTTTGCCGCGATCTGGAAGCTTGGCCTGCCGATTGCGGTCATGATCCTGCTGGAGATCGGCGTGTTCAACGCCGCTGTGTTCGTCATGGGTCTGATCGACCGGACCAGCCTAGCCGCCCACGCCGTCGCGATCCAGATTGCCGCGTTCGCGTTCATGGTCCCGATGGGTGTCGCGCAGGCGGCAACAGTGCGCGTCGGGCTGGGGCTGGGTGCGGGGGACAAGGGGCTGATTACCCGCGCGGGCTGGCTGGCCTTTGCTATGGGGGTTGGCTTCATGTGCCTGACCGCGCTGGCTTTGCTGATTTTCCCGCGCGCACTGGTCGGCATTTTCCTCGACCTGAACGATCCCGCCAACACCGCCATTGTCGCCACAGCGGTATCGTTCCTTGCGGTCGCCGCCCTGTTCCAGATCGTTGACGGTGCCCAGGTCGTCGGCGCGGGCGTGCTGCGCGGCCTGCACGATACGCGCTGGCCGATGATCTATGCCGTGATTGGCTATTGGGTAATCGGGGTCGGCATCGGGATCACCCTCGCCTTCCCAATCGGCCTGCGCGGTGTGGGTATCTGGCTGGGTCTCGCGAGCGGGCTGGCCGTCGTCGCCGCCCTTGTTCTGTGGCGCTGGATGCGGCGCGAGGCGCTCGGCCTAACAAGCCAAGGCCCAGCCGCCTAAAGATAGTCGGTGAGGACGAACTTGCGCTCGCTAACCACCCCGTCGCGGCGAAATGACAGGGCGACAGCACGCCCCGCGTCCCCATCGAGCAATTTGATGACCTCCGGCATCGTCGCAGGGGTGGTCGCCACATCGCCTGTCAGAATACCGGCAGCTTCGGCAGGACTCCCCTTGCCGACGGCGGTTACGACTGTCTCGGTTCCGCTGCGGTTGAACCATAGTCCGCTGCGCGGATAGGCGTCAGCTGTCGGTTTGAGCGTATTGCGTGTCAGCCATAGTTTGCCGGGTCCAGCCTCGGTCATGATGTCGAACAGCGAGATCAGCGGCAGGCCGATCAACCCGTCAATGTCGAAGGGCGTGGTCTGGGCAGGATCCATCAGTGTGACAAACGGCCGCTTGAGGGCGAGCGGTCCAAGCTGCAGGCGTTCGGCACGGACCAGCCGCGACAGCTTTGATGCAACGCCCCCAAAACCCCGGGTCGGACGCGGCACATAGTTACGCCCCTCGAACAGCCCGCTGCGCGCCGAAGCGCGCGGGAATAGCATCAACGACCCCGGCCCACCGGTATCGACCATCAAGCGATAGGGTTTGCCGTCGAGTGTCGCGGTTACATACATGCGCTGGCTGCCGCGCCGTCCGCTTAGCAAGGTAATTGCCGAATCGTCGAGCTTTGTCCCCTTTGGCGCGCCCTCGCGCCCCTTTGGCCAAATTCGCCACGTCCCGGTCCCGAAATCCAGATCAGTGTCGAATGTCGTGAACAGCCCCGCCGCAAAAAGCCCGGCAGCATCGCCGGGCAAGCCCTGCCCGAAGTCATAAGTGCTGAACAGCACACGATTTTGACGCATCGCGCCACCAATCGCCACCTCGCGCGCCTCGACAATGCCGGTCGTCGCCGACCCGCCGCCGACGCCTCCGACAATACCCGCATTTACAACTGGCAGTTTAAACTTTTTGGCCAGATCAGGTCTTAGGAAATTGCTCCCCGCGCCAGTGTCGACGACAAACAACAACGGCTCGCCGCCATTGACCGAGGCACTGACCCACAGCCGCCGATCCTCGACCACGAACTTCGCTTCGATGGGGAGCGAAGCTGCCCGCGCCCATGCGGGAATTGCGCCCAGCGCACTAAGACCCGCCACAGCAGCCCGCCGCGACGGCGTGAAAATCATCTTGTCCATCGCGTTTGGCTAGGCGGCAGCGGGGTTGGGCGCAAGTTAAGTATCAGCGGCCATACCGCGCACGAAATCCGTTCGCCCATGCGGCCAGATTTCCCGCTGCAATCGCGTCGCGCAAACCCGACATGACCTGTTGATAGAACCACAAATTATGTTCGGTCATCAACATCGCGCCCAGCATTTCGCCCGAGCGCACCAGATGATGCAGGTAGGACTTGCTCCACGCCGCGACCGGCGAGGCGGGATCGAGCGGGGTCGTGTCCTCGGCAAATTTGGCGTTGCGAATGTTGAGCGGCCCGTCCCAGGTAAACGCCTGACCGTTCCGCCCGCTGCGCGTCGGCAGGACGCAGTCGAACATGTCGATGCCGCGTTCGACGGCCCCCACAATGTCGTCGGGCTTGCCGACACCCATTAAGTAGCGCGGCTTGTCCGTCGGCAGCATCGGCACGGCAAAATCGAGGACGCGGAACATCTCGGCCTGTCCCTCGCCAACCGCCAACCCGCCGACTGCGTAGCCGTCGAAGCCGATGTCGGTCAGTGCCGCCGTTGAAACAGCTCGCAAGTCCTCGAACATCGAGCCCTGCTGGATGCCGAACAGTGCTGCGCCATTGGTGAGCGCGTCGCGCGACCGCCGCGCCCAGCGCATCGACCGTTCCATCGACGCCTGCGCCACCTCGTGCGTCGCTGGAAACGGCGTACATTCGTCGAAGGCCATGACGATGTCGCTACCGATAGCGGTCTGGATTTCCATCGAGCGTTCGGGACTTATCATATGCCGCGAGCCGTCGAGGTGCGATTTGAACGCAACGCCCTCCTCGGTCTTGGTCGTCAAGTCGCCCAGCGACATGACCTGATAGCCGCCGCTATCGGTCAGGATCGGGCGGTCCCAACCCATCCACGCGTGCAGCCCGCCCAGCCGCGCCAGCCGTTCTGCACCCGGACGCAGCATCAAATGATAGGTATTGCCGAGGATGATGTCCGCACCGATGCCGCGCACATCACCGGGCTTCATCCCCTTGACCGTCCCTGCCGTCCCGACTGGCATGAACGCGGGTGTGCGGATGTCACCCCGTGGCGTCGTGATGACGCCGGTGCGGGCAAGGCCGGCGGTCGCGGCAATATCAAAAGTGAATGCGGTCACGGCAGCAGCAAACTCGTGTCGCCATAGCTATAAAAACGATAGTCTGACGCGATAGCATGGGCATAGGCAGCCTGCATCCGCTCGCGGCCCATTAGTGCGCTGACCAGCATGAACAGCGTCGATTTGGGCAGGTGAAAGTTGGTCACCAGCCCGCCGACTGCCCTGAAGCGATAGCCAGGCGTGATGAAGATCGCCGTATCGCCCTCGAACGGTGCCATTGTTCCGTCATCGCGCGCAGCGCTTTCCAGAAGTCGCAGCGAGGTCGTCCCCGCCGCGATGATCCGCCCACCGCGCGCGCGAACCGCGTTCAGCCGTTCCGCCGTCGCGGCGTCGATGCGGCCCCATTCGGCGTGCATGACGTGCGTATCGGTGTCATCGGTTTTGACTGGCAGGAATGTCCCGGCCCCGACATGCAAGGTCAGCGTCTCGCGCTGAACCCCCGCTGCATCGAGTGCCGCGATCAGTGCGGGCGTGAAATGCAGCGACGCCGTGGGGGCCGCAACCGCGCCGTCGCGTTTGGCAAACATCGTCTGATAATCACTGGCATCGCGCCCATCGACGCCGCGCTTGCTGGCGATATACGGCGGCAGCGGCATCGTGCCCGCACGCGCCAGCAATATCTCGACCGGCTCGTCGCCCTCGAACATCAGCAGCGCGCTGCCGTCACCGGCGCGTTCGGTTGCAACCGCCGCAACGTCCGACCCAAAGTCGATCCGGTCGCCATCGCGTACCCGGCGCGCGTTCTTCAAAAAGGCCCGCCAGCCACGCAGCCCTTCGCGCTTGTGCAGCGTCGCGCCAATGGTCGCTTCGCCGCGCCGTCCGGTAAGCTGGGCCGGGATGACGCGGGTATCGTTGAAGACCAGACAGTCACCGGCGCGCAACAAGCGCGGCAGGTCGCTTATCCCGCGATCATGCAACCCGTCGCGATCCACCACCAGCATCCGCGCCGAATCGCGCGGGCTTACAGGCCGCAGCGCGATCCGGTCTTCGGGCAGGTCAAAGTCGAAAAGATCGACGCGCACTTATTTCGCGGGCGGCGGCGGTGTCACCACTGCCGAAGCAGGGACTGCCGGGGCCACCGGTGCCGTCAGAGAAATCGCGGGCAGTGGCACCCGGGCCGCATTGGGACCGTCGGCCTCTATCCACGCGCGAACGATCTTCGACGGTGCGGCTGGCGGCTCGCCGCGTTCGACCACATCGGCAAAGTTCATACCGCTGACGACACGCCCGATAGCCGTGTAGTTATTGTCGAGGCGCAGCGTCGGCATGAACACAATGAAGAACTGGCTGTTTGCGCTGTTTGGTTCGGTCGCGCGAGCCATCGACACGGTGCCGCGCACATGCGGCATGTCGTTGAACTCGGCTTTCAGGTCGGGCAGCGGCGATCCGCCCTGCCCGGTCCCCTGCGGGTCGCCGGTCTGCGCCATGAACCCTTCGATGACACGGTGGAACAACAGCCCGTCATAAAAACCGGCGCGCGTCAGTGTCTTGATCCGGTCGATGTGCGCCGGAGCCTTGTCAGGGCGAAGCTGGACAACAACCTGACCGCCCGTCGATAGTTGCAGATGCCACAGATTATCGGGCGTTGGCACCGGGTCGGGCACGACCGCCGCAATAGGCGCGGGAACGACCTTCTTGCTCTTCTTTTTGGCGACAGCGGGGCTTGCAATGGCGAGGATCGCCATGAACGCGGTAAGAAACTTCATCGAAACCTGGTCTCCAATCTCTAATGCGCGGCCCTAGCGTCCCGAGGTGAGCCGCGCCTGAACGTCAACTGCCTTTGCGACCGATTTTCTCCACGCGCGCCGCAACTTCGGCGGCAACGACCGGGGGTACGAACTTGTCGATAGCGCCACCATAGAGCGCGATCTCCTTGACCAGCCGTGACGCAATGGGTTGCAACGCCACATCGGCCATCAGGAACACCGTCTCGATCCTGTTGTTCAGCTGCTGGTTCATACCCGCCATCTGATACTCATATTCGAAATCGGCAACCGCGCGCAGGCCGCGGACGATGATGCTCGCGCCCTGCCGTTCGGCAAAATCCATCAGCAGCGCGTCAAAGCCGACCACACTGACTCCCTCGATCCCCGCGCACTCACGGGTCACCATGGCCATGCGTTCTTCGGTCGTGAACATCGGCGACTTCGACGGGTTAGTGGTGACACCGATCACCAGCCGGTCAACGAGCTTCGCGCCGCGCCGGATAATATCCATGTGCCCGCGCGTTACCGGGTCGAAGGTACCGGGATAGACGCCGGTCCTCACCGGTCGCGCTCGACAGCATAGCGCGCGATAGCGCGCAACAGGTCCGCTTCGGCGCCATAGCTCGCCAAATGGCCGATTGCTTGCTCGACCAGCATCCCCGCTTGTGCTCGCGCGCGTTCGATGCCGAGCAGTGACAGGAACGTCGCCTTGCCCTTGGCCTCGTCTTTTTTCAGCGCCTTGCCCGCCAGTTCCTCGTCACCCTCGACGTCGAGCAGATCATCGGCAATCTGGAATGCGAGGCCAATGTCGCGCGCATAGCCGCGTAACGGCGCGCGGCTTTCCGCCGGCATACGACCCATGATCGCACCGGCTTCGACCGAAAAGGCAATCAGCGCGCCGGTCTTCATCGCCTGACAGCGCGTGACCGCCGCAAGGTCGAAATTCGACGTCTCGGCGGCAATATCCATCATCTGACCGCCAGCCATGCCGCCGGGGCCAGACGCACGCGCAAGTCCGTCGATCAGTTCCAGCCGCACGAACGGATCAGCATGGGTCTCGACATCGACCAGCAGTTCGAAAGCCAGCGCGTGGAGCGAATCCCCCGCCAGCACGGCAATCGCCTCGTCAAACGCCTTGTGCACCGTCGGCTTGCCGCGCCGCATGTCGTCATCATCCATGCACGGCAAATCGTCATGGATCAGCGAGTAAACATGGATCGCCTCGATCGCACAGCCGACGCGGATCGCGGCGGCATGATCGACATTGAACAATGTACTGGCGGCGACGACCAGCAGGGGGCGCATCCGCTTGCCACCGCCAATGCTGGCGTGGCGCATCGCGTTGAACAGCGGTGCGCGCGCATCATCGGGAACCGACAGGAAATTGTCGAACGCACGGTCAACCTCCCGCGCAATCTCGGCAAGTGCCGCCCCCAATATCGGTGTCACAGCCCCCATAGTATGTCCTAGCCGCCGTCAAACGGCGCGATGCCCGTCGGGCTGCCATCAGCTCCGAGCACAATTCTGTCGATCTTTTCCTGTGCCGATTTCAACCGCGCCTCGCATTGTTTCTTGAGCTGGTCCCCCTCGGTATAAAGCTCAATCGATTCATCTAGGCTGGCATCGCCGCTTTCGAGGCGCTGGACGATTGTCTCAAGGCGCTTCAGCGCGTCCTCGAAAGACAGGGTGGAAAGGTCATCGGCCACGTTGGCGCTTGTGACGAGCGGGGGCGCGGGGGTCAAGGACGCCACGCGAGCGGGTGGTCGAGGAGCTTTGTATCTGTCGTCAGATACGGGATTTGCTCGTATTCGGCGACGGCCACAAACATCCGGTCAAATGGGTCCTTTAGCGCTGGGGGCAATTGCGGGTCCGCAACGGAATGTTCGGGAGCCAATGGCAATGTCTCTATGCCCAAATCGGTAAGTTTAGCAGCAAGCTGGTCGGGAGAAATGACCATCACGAGCTTGCCCGTCCGCGTCTTGATTGCGATCTCCCAAAGGCTGATGACACTTGTCACCAGCGATTGTTCAGGGTCGAAAAGCATGTCGAGCGTCGCCGGAGAGAGGCGCGTGCCGCCATCAATCAGCATGATAACAATGTTGGTATCGAGCAAAATTTTCAATCGTCAGGAAACCAAAAGCTATCGGGCAGCGGAGCATCAAAATCAGGAGCGACATAGGTGACGATCTGCGCGACGCCCAGTTCCTTTTTCCAGTGTTCCAACGCCTCGAAATTGAATCCCCCCTTATGGGGTGTATGACCGACCAGATCGGCGACAGGCTTTCCATTACGGGTAATAATGACCGTTTCGCCCGACTCGACGATGCGGGTCAGTTCACTTAGACGGTCCTTCGCCTGCTTTATCGAGACTTCGTAACCCATTTCTTGGTGTAGCTACCGGTAGCTACCGCGTCAACTTCGCTCGTTCCTCGGCAACCAGCTCTTTACGACTAAGCTTGCCGACCAATGTCTTGGGCAACTCGGCACGCTCCTCGACTGCCGCGACGCGCTCATGTTTGCCGAGTTGAGGATTGAGCCACGCTTTCAGCGCATCGCCTTCAACCTCGAACCCCTTGTTCAGCGTCACGAACGCCTTGGGCATTTCGCCATGATACGAATCTGGGATGCCGATCACGATGGCCTCTTTCACGGCAGGGTGGCGGTAGAGGATGTCTTCGATCTGGCTCGGGAAAACCTTGAACCCGCCGACGGCGATCATATCCTTCAGCCGGTCGACGATGCGGATATAGCCATCACTGTCGATGGTCGCGACGTCGCCGGTACGCAGCGCGCGGCCCGTAGCTGTTTTCACAAAGTCGCTGCTGGCTTCTGCATGGCCCCAATAGCCTGCCATAACCTGTGGCCCCTCGACCACCAGTTCGCCGGGCTCGCCGTGGCGCGCGTCACGCGTCGGATCATCACGGTCGACCAACGCCACGCGGGTACCCGGGATGGGCTGGCCGATCGTCCCGCCCTTGTTCAAACCGATATAGGGATTGCAGGCGGCAACACCGGCAACTTCGGTCAGGCCATAGCCCTCGACGACCTTTGCGCCGGTGATCGCTTCGAACTTGGCTTTCAGCGTCTCCGCCAAAGGAGCGGCGCCGGAGATACAAACCCGCAGGCTCGAAAAATCGGTTTTCGCGCAATCGGGATGGTCGAGCAGCGCCTGATACATCGTCGGCACGCCCGGCAGCGCCGTGGCCTTGACCCGCTGGATCGTCTTGAGCGTATCCTTGGCACCGAAACGCGGCAGCATCGCGATCATCCCGCCACGCAGGACCGTGCGGTTGAGGACGCAGGTGTTGGCAAATACATGGAAGAAGGGCAGCACGCCAACGATGCGGTCTGGCAGGTCGGGCTGCGGATCAATCGCGCACACCTGCCGCGCATTTGCGGTCATGCTGGCATGGGTCAGCATGGCCCCCTTGGGCGTGCCGGTGGTGCCGCCCGTATACTGGATCAACGCAATATCGTCAGGCGACACGGCGACCGCCGGTGCGGCACCCTGTCCGGCGGTCATTGCGGCAACGCGGACGATGCGCGGGTCACCCTCGGGAATCGTCGCGACCTCGGCGCTGCGGAACCGCCGGAACAGCCACCGCTTCACAATTGGCAACCAGCCCGACAAATTGCCGACGATCAGGCGGTCGATCAGGTCATCATCAAGCAGCGCCTTTGCCGTGTCGAACATCGCAGGTACGTCAATGGTGACCACGATCCGCGCGCCGCTGTCCGCCGTCTGGTGCGCCAGTTCGGCACGCGAATACAGCGGTGACATATTGACGATAATCGCCCCGGCTTTCAGCGCGCCATAATAAGCGACCAGATAGTCAGGCACGTTCGGCA
>JANNCK010000122.1:0-5227 GCA_031386545.1 Sphingomonadales bacterium | reverse complement strand
TTTCGACTCCGTCAGCCAGTGGCTGCGGCAGAACCGCAAAGGGTATTCGCTGCCGCGCGGGCTTTATGTCAGCGAAGATGCGTTCGCGTTTGACACCGAAGTCATGCTGAAATCGGTGTGGCTGTATGCCTGCACGGTCGCGCATGTGAAGCAGCCCGGCGACTATTTCCTGTTCGAGCTTGGACATAATTCGATCATCATCGTGCGCGGGCGCGACATGGAAGTCCGCGCATTCTGGAACAGCTGCCGCCATCGCGGCGCGCAGCTCTGCGCCGAGCAACGGGGGCGTATGGCGCGGATCATGTGCCCTTATCACCAGTGGACCTATGGGCTTGACGGTGCCTTGCTGGCGGCGCGGGGGATGCCCGAAGATTTCGACAAATCAGATCACGGCCTCGCCCCCGTCGCGCTCGAAAATGTTGGCGGGCTGATTTTCCTCTGCCTGAGCGACACGCCGCCGCCGATCAACCGGGTGAAGACGGACATATCCGCGCAGATCGCGGTATATGATATCGATCATATGAAGGTCGCGGTTCAGGACGATCTGATCGAGGATGCCAATTGGAAGCTCGTGATGGAGAATAATCGCGAATGCTATCATTGCGATGTCGGCCATCCGGAACTGATCAGTGTGCTGGGCACCACGGGCTTTGGCAAAGATGCGCCAGTTGGCGGCGCGCTCGCGGCCAAGCGGGCGGCATGGCAGGCGTTGAGCATTGACCATGAACTGATCGAGTTTCCCGACGGCTGGTGGCACCGGATCGCGCGGCTGGCGCTCGCCAATGGCGCGGTGACACAGTCTATTGATGGCATGCTGGCGTGCCAGAAGCTGATTGGGCCGTTCAACGCGCCTGAGAGTTCGAGCCTGTCGGTGTGGACGCAGCCCAATAGCTGGCACCATTTCTGTTGCGATCATGTCGTGACCTTCTCGCTCACCCCGCTTGCGGCGAACAAGACGTTGCTGCGGACAAGCTGGCTGGTGCACGAAGATGCGGTTGCGGGCGTGGACTATGATCCCGACCACCTCGCCGCGCTGTGGCGCAAGACCAACGAGCAGGACTGCCATTTCTCGAGAATCAACCACCGGGGCATCAGCACCGACGGCTACCGCCAAGGCCCCTATGCGAAGGAAGAAAAGCTGGTTGAGTGCTTCAAGAATTTCTATGTCGATGCGGCGCGGGCGGCGCTGGCATGACCAGGTTCAGTGCCTTCTCACTCTTCGCCAAAGCCTTGGGCGGCCATCAGTCGTGGCCAGAGCAATGGCCCGACGCGAGTCCGAAGCCGGCCTATGACGCGATCGTCGTGGGTGCCGGCGGGCACGGCCTCGGGGCGGCCTATTATCTGGCGAAGAAATACGGGATAACGAACGTCGCGGTGATCGAAAAGGGCTGGCTGGGCGGCGGCAACACGGGCCGCAACACCACGATCATCCGCTCCAACTACCTGTATGACGAAAGCGCCCATCTCTACGACCACGCCGTCAAGCTTTGGGACGGGTTGAGCCAAGAGCTCAACTACAACATCATGTATTCGAAGCGCGGCGTGATGATGCTCGCGCACAATGTGCACGATGTGCAGAGCTTCAAGCGCCACATTCATGCCAACCGGCTGAACGGCGTCGACAATGAATGGCTGACGCCCGAACAGGCCAAGGCGTTCTGCCCGCCCTTGAGCATCGATCCCGGCGCCCGCCATCCGGTGCTGGGCGCTGCGCTGCAACGGCGTGGAGGTACAGCGCGGCACGACAGCGTGGCATGGGGTTATGCGCGCGCGGCAGCAGCACTGGGTGTCGACATCATCCAGAATTGTGCCGTCACCGGCATCCGGCGCAGCGCCGGTGGCGCGGTCGAAGGCGTGGAGACCGAGCGCGGCTTCATAGCTTCGAAACGGGTCGGCATCTCTGCGGCGGGGAACACGTCGGTCGTGATGCAGATGGCGGGGCTGAACTTTCCGCTTGAGAGCTATCCGCTGCAGGCGTTGGTGTCAGAACCTATCAAGCCCGTTTTCCCCTGCGTCGTCATGTCGAATACCGTGCACGCCTATATGAGCCAGTCCGACAAGGGCGAGCTTGTGATCGGTGCGGGCACCGACCAATATGTCAGCTATTCGCAGCGCGGTGCCCTTCATATCGTCGAGCACACGCTGGCCGCGATCTGCGAGATATTCCCGATCTTTGGCCGGATGCGGATGCTGCGCACCTGGGGCGGGATCGTCGACGTAACGCCCGATCGCTCGCCGATCCTGGGCAAGACACCGGTGCAGGGGCTCTACGTCAATTGCGGCTGGGGCACCGGCGGGTTCAAGGCGACGCCGGGTGCAGGCGATCTTCTCGCCTATACGATGGCGAAGGACGAGCCGCACCGTATCAACGCGCCGTACAATCTTGACCGCTTCCGCAACGGGCGCCTGATCGACGAAGCGGCGGCAGCGGCGGTGGCGCACTGACATGATTTTGATCCACTGTCCCTATTGCGACGAGCGGCGCCCCGAAATCGAGTTCGCCTATGGCGGCGAGGCGCATATTTCCCGCCCTGCCGCCCCCTCGACGGTGAGCGACGAACAATGGAAAACCTTCCTTTTCATCCGTGCCAATTCGCGAGGGCGGCATCATGAGCGCTGGCGCCACATCCATGGCTGCGGTCGCTTCTTCAACGCGGTGCGCGACACGGTGACCGACAAGTTCGAGACGACGTACAAGGCCGGGGAACCGAGAGCATGAGCGGCTATCGGCTCGACAAGAACGGACGTGTGGACCGGTCGCGCGTGTTGTCGTTCAGCTTCGACGGCAAGACGTATCAGGGCTTTGCGGGGGACACGCTGGCGTCGGCCCTGCTGGCGAGCGGCGTCACACTGTTCGGGCGATCATTCAAATACCACCGCCCGCGTGGGATTGTCGGGGCTGGCGTCGAGGATCCCAATGCGCTGGTATCGGTGACGCGCGGGCCGGGGCGATTCACGCCCAATCTGCGCGCCACGGGCGTGGAGATTTACGACGGGCTGGCAGCGGTGAGCCAGAACCGCTGGCCTTCGCTCAAGACCGATATTGCCGCGATAAACGACCGGCTCAGCATATTTTTCCCGGCTGGGTTTTACAACAAGACCTTCATGTGGCCACGCTCGTTCTGGGAACGCCTGTACGAGCCAACTATCCGGCGCCTCGCCGGGCTTGGCGATGCGCCAACCGAAATCGATCCCGATAACTATGCCGCCACCTATGCGTGTTGCGATCTGCTGATTATCGGCGCGGGGCCTGCGGGCATCGATGCGGCGCTCGCGGCGAGTGCGACGGCCCAGCGTGTCATCCTGATCGACGATCAGGACGAGGCTGGCGGCGGGGCGCTGTCCGATCCGGCGCTGTGGCCTTGGCTGGAGCGGAGCATGACGGCGCTGTCCGCTGCGCCCAACATTACGATGCTGAGCCGGACGACGGCGTTCGGTTATTACCACGACAATTTCATCGGCGCGGTCGAGAGGTTGACCGATCATCGTGCCGAACCCTGCGGCGGCCCACGCGAAAAATTATGGCGTATCCGCGCTGGCGAAGTGGTGCTGGCACAAGGGGCGATTGAGCGGCCTTTGGTGTTCGATGGCAATGACACGCCCGGCGTCATGCTGGCATCGGCGGCGAAGGCATTTGCGCTGCGCTATGGGGTCGCGGTCGGACGATCGGTGGCGCTGATGGCCGCACATGACAGCGGCTGGCGCGATGCGTTTGCGCTGGCGGAGGCCGGTATAGCCGTGGCGGCGATTGTCGACGTTCGAGAGACGGTTGCAGCCGCGCTCATCGCAAAGGCTGAATCGCTTGGGATCAAGGTTATGCTCGGTCACAGCGTGATCGGCGTCACGGGCCGCCACGCTGTTGCGGCCATCGACGTCGCAACCAATGCCGGGGGCGGACGCAGAACAATTGCGTGCGACGCTCTGCTGATGGCGGGCGGCTGGACGCCGAGCGTGCATCTCTGGTCGCACAGCAAGGGGTCGCTCGGATGGCGCGATGATCTTGGGGCCTATGTCCCTGATAAACCTAACGAGAACGTCCGCTGCGTCGGCGGCTGTTCGGGCGCGTGGGATTTTGGCGCCGGCGTCACTGTCGCTGCGCTGCCGACGCCCAAAGACCCCGCCCGGATCAAGGCGTTCGTCGATTTCCAGAACGATGTGACCGCCAGGGACATCCGCCTTGCGGTGCGTGAAGGCTTCAAGTCGATCGAACATATCAAGCGCTACACGACCAACGGCATGGCGACCGATCAGGGCAAGACGTCCAACCTCAACGGCCTGCAGATCGCTTCGGAAGCGCTGTCGCGCCCCGTCACCGAGATCGGCCTGACGACCTTTCGCCCGCCGTACACGCCGCAGAGCTTTGGCGCGCTGGCGGGCCATGCGAGGGGCGAATTGTTCCAGCCGCTGCGCAAGACGCCGGTCGACGGCTGGGCCGAAGAACAAGGCGCAGTTTTCGAAATGGTCGCGCAGTGGCGGCGCGCGCGCTATTTCCCCAAGGTCGGCGAAGATATGCAAGCGGCGGTCAACCGCGAATGTCTTGCAGTGCGAAATGCGGTGGGCATGTTCGATGCATCGACCTTGGGCAAGATCGAGGTCGTCGGCCCCGACGCCGCCGAGTTCCTCAACCGCATGTACACCAATCCGTGGAAAGCGCTTGAACCCGGTCGTTGCCGCTATGGCCTGTTGTTGAAGGAAGACGGGTTCATCACGGACGATGGCGTGTCGGCGCGCCTAGCGCCCGACCGGTTCCACCTGACCACGACGACGGGCGGCGCGGCACGCGTGCTAAACATGATGGAGGATTATCTTCAGACCGAATGGGCCGATTTAAACGTCTGGCTGACCAGCACCACCGAGCAATGGGCCGTGATCGCGGTGCAGGGTCCGCGCGCGCGCGATGTGCTCGCGCCGCTGGTTTCGGGCTTGGACCTGTCGGCAGAGGCATTCCCGCACATGGCTGTGCGCGAAGGAACGATCTGTGGTGTGTCGACGCGGCTTTTTCGGGTGAGCTTCACCGGCGAGCTGGGGTTCGAGGTGAACGTGCCCGCAGATCAGGGCCGGATGGTGTGGGACGCCATCTTCGCAAGCGGGCGAGCGCACGGCATCGCGCCCTATGGCACCGAAGCGATGCATGTGCTGCGTGCGGAAAAAGGCTTCATCATCGTCGGAAAGGACACCGATGGTACAGTGACGCCGATGGATGCAGGACTCGACTGGGCGATCGGGA
>JANNCK010000113.1:0-3136 GCA_031386545.1 Sphingomonadales bacterium | reverse complement strand
CGGACCTCGCCGCAGTTCTTCCCGCCAAGCCCGACGGGATCGTCCTGCCGAAATCGGAAAGTGCCGCGACCGTAAAGCGCCTGACCGCCCATACAGCTTTGCCGATTCTCGCCATCGTGACCGAGACCGCGCCGTCTATGTTCGGAATCGGCAGCTATGGCGACGTCGCCGACAGCTTGGCTGGCATGACCTGGGGCGCTGAAGACCTGCCTGCCGCTATCGGGGCCGCCACATCGCGTGAAGCGGACGGTAGTTACACCGCACCCTATCAACTCGCGCGCAGCCTGACCCTGTTCGGGGCACATGCGGCAGGCGTCCCCGCTATCGAGACGGTCTATCCTGATTTCCGCGATCTCGACGGCCTGCGTGGCTATGCCGAACGCGGCTATCGCGACGGGTTTACCGGCATGATGGCGATCCATCCGGCACAAGTACCCGTCATCAACGCGGCATTTAGCCCGACCGACACCCAGATTGTCCACGCCCGTGCCGTCGTCGCGGCGTTTGCGGCCGATCCGGGCGCAGGCGCACTCCAGCTTGACGGAAAAATGATCGACGCCCCGCATCTAAAGGCTGCACGGCGCTTGCTCGACATGGCCGAACGCGGCTAGCGGGCCGCATGAAAAAACTCCTTTTGCTTCCCGGCGACGGCATCGGTCCCGAAGTTTGTGCCGAAGTCCGCCGTGTTGCGGTGGCCCTGACCCCTGACATAGCCATCGAACAGAGCATTTACGGGGGCGCAAGTTACGACGCACACGGGACGCCGCTAACCGACGATGTGCTGGCGCGCGCGCTGTCTAGCGATGCGGTTTTGCTCGGTGCCGTCGGCGGACCGCAATGGGCCAATGCGCCGCGTCACCTTCGCCCCGAAGCCGGATTGCTCAAGCTCCGCAAAGAGATGCAGGTCTTTGCAAACCTGCGCCCTGCCCTGTGTTTCGATGCGCTCGCCGACGCATCGAGCCTGAAGCGCGAAATTGTCGCGGGCCTCGACATCATGATTGTCCGCGAACTTACCGGCGGTGTCTATTTCGGCGAACCGCGCGGGATCGAAACATTGCCCGACGGTCAGAAGCGCGGGTTCGACACGCAGGTTTACACGACCAGCGAAATCGAGCGCGTGTCGCGCGTCGCGTTTGAACTGGCGCGTGGCCGCCGCAACCGCGTGACCAGCGCCGAAAAATCCAACGTCATGGAATCGGGCGTGTTGTGGCGTGAAGTCGTGACCGCGCTCCATGCCCGCGATTATGCCGACGTGACGCTCGACCATATGCTCGCCGATAATGCCGCGATGCAGATCGTCCGCGCGCCAACCCAATTCGACGTGTTGCTGACCGACAATCTTTTCGGGGACATATTGTCGGATGCGGCATCGCAGGCAACGGGCTCGCTGGGGATGCTGCCCTCTGCGGCGCTCGGCGAAAAGGGCAAGCCAGGGCTGTACGAGCCGATCCACGGGTCTGCCCCCGATATAGCGGGACAGGGCGTCGCCAACCCGCTGGCGGCGATCCTGTCATTCGAAATGGCATTGCGCTGGTCGCTCGGGCAGACCGAAACAGCTGATGCGCTGTTCACGGCGGTGACGCGCGCGCTCAACGCTGGCGCCCGGACACGCGACATTGGCGGGACACTCTCAACCCGTGAAATGGGCAACGCAGTACTTTCTGCGCTCGGTTAACGACCCGGCAACACCTTCGTCTTACCGTCTCCGCAAACGGGGACCACGCATGATCGAAACACGTATCGAGGCTGCAAGGCCAGTCGAACCAGCCGATCCGGCTGCGGTGGACCGGGTGGCGCGCGCCTGTGGCGAAGTCGCGGTCGGCTGTACTGATGCGGGTGGCCTCGTCGATCGGGTTGCCGCCAGCATTTCGGGCCAGATCGATGTGCTTGACGAGTTGCAGGCCGTTATGGCCTCACTCGAAACTGACCAGCGCCAAGTGACCGACGCAACCGACGAAGCACGGCTACTCGCCGAGAATGCGCGCTTGCGCCTGACCGAGGGGGGGCGAACCATCGCCGCCTCGGTTGGCGAATTCGGCGAACTCACTGCGCTCGTGCTCCGTCTTGGCCAGCAGATCGGCAGCTTTGCTGCAGCAATGCAGCAAGTCCGCCGCACTGCCGACACCATCGACACGATCGCCCGTACCACCAATATGCTGGCGCTAAATGCTGCCATCGAGGCCGAACGGGCGGGCGATGCCGGACGCACCTTTGCCGTCGTAGCCGCCGAAGTGAAGAAACTCGCGCTCGACACGCGGCAAGCCACCGAGGAAATTGCCGCGACAATGGATTCGCTATCGCGCGAAGGCGAAGCATTTATGGTCGAACTCCAGAACGGGATGGCGCGCAGCCGTGCCGCCGAAAAGGGACTGGCGCGCGTCACCGAAACCGTTGGCGAGGTAACCCACCTCGTGGAACAGGTGGACGCCCAAGCCGCCGACATCGCGCGTGCAACCAGCCTGATCCACCAGAGCGTTTGCCGCGTTGGCGACGAGCTAGAAGGGTTTTCGAGCGCCGCACGCGCGAACAGCGCGCTGCTTGGCAACACCCGGACGACGATGGGTGGACTCGAACGCCAAGCGCACGAGATGCTCGACACCATCGTCCATTCGGGTTTCGCAGTTGCCGACCGGCGGCTCGTCGATATTGCGATCGGGTTTCGTGACCGTTTCCTCGAAATAGCTGTCGAAGCACTTAAAGAAGGACGGCTTGATGCCGACGGTCTGTTTGATACCGACTATCGCGAGATTGCGGGGTCGAACCCACCGCGCTTCGACACGAAGCTGAATAGTTTTGCCGACGCCGAATGGCGGCCAGAACTCGACCGGATCGCAAAATGCGACCCCTGCATCATCTCGACCGCGTGTACCGATGTGAACGGCTACCTGCCGACGCACACGACACGCTACAGCCGCACGCCTACCGGTGACCCTGCACACGACATCGCGTGGTGCCGTAACCGGCGCATTTTTGGCGACGACGCCGACAAGATCGCCAAAATCTCGACCAAACCCTTCCACATCTCGGTCTTTCGCCGCGACCGCGACGGCGGCGGGTATGATGTGGTGCGCAATGTCTATGTGCCGTTGATTATCAACGGACGGCGCTGGGGCGATTTGGAGATCGCTTACCGGGT
>JANNCK010000106.1:0-4935 GCA_031386545.1 Sphingomonadales bacterium | reverse complement strand
GCGCTGATGTCTCCGTCAAGCAGCGCAGCGCCGTGTAGCTCGCACCAATCGAAAAACTGTGGGTCGTCAATCAGGCCGTATTTGACGATTTCGGCATAGCCTGCGCGCAGTTCGCGGGGGCCAAGCGTATCGAGCACTTCGGGATCGATCAGTACAAGCTCGGGCTGATAAAATGCACCGATCAGGTTTTTACCCGCTGCCGTATTGATCGCCGTCTTGCCACCCACCGACGAGTCGACTTGTGAGAGCAGGGTCGTCGGAATTTGCACGAACTTGCACCCGCGTTTGACGATTGAAGCGGCAAAACCGGTGAGGTCGCCCACGACCCCCCCGCCCAGCGCCACAATCGCTTCGCCGCGTTCGATTTCGAGTGCCAGTAACCGGTCGGTTAATGCCTCCAGCTGACGCCAGCTCTTGCTGCCTTCACCTGACGGGATAACGAGCGGATCAATGCGAAAACCAGCGGCTGTTAGTACCGCTGTTAAGGATGAAAGATGTGGATCAACCACGTTCGAATCTGCGACCACGATAATGCGCCCATTACGGGCCAGCGGTCCCAGATGCCCGGCCGATTTCTTCAGCAATCCACCTTCTATAACAACGTCATAGGGGCGACCGGTCTCGACACGCACAATTGTCATGCGGGCAGTTTTTCCATGATAGCGTCCACTGTTTCCTCATGAGGTGCAGGGTGCGACATCACATGGATTGGTGCGAGCGCGTAAATGGGGTTTCGGACACGCGCAAGTTCTGTGAGAACTTGGTGGGCGTCACGTCCGGCAAGAAGCGGACGGTCGTTGCGGCGTCCGACGCGCTCGGCCAGGGTTGGGACATCTGAGTCAAGCCAGACTGCGGTCGCTAGCTTGAGGATGAGCGCGCGCGTTTCCACATTCATGAATGCTCCGCCGCCGGTCGCAATGACGCGGGGTACACC
Source organism: Sphingomonadales bacterium (assembly GCA_031386545.1). Lineage (GTDB taxonomy): Bacteria > Pseudomonadota > Alphaproteobacteria > Sphingomonadales > Sphingomonadaceae > Sphingomonas_O. The sequence goes on along the minus strand of JANNCK010000106.1, from coordinate 4,001 downwards.
GTCCATGAGTCTGGCGATCACACGGCGCTCGCCGTCACGAAAATGCGCTTCGCCGAATCGTTCGAAAATCTCGGAGACCGTCATGCCTGCTGCCGTTTCGATTTCGTGGTCGGCATCGACAAACGGGATTTCAAGCCGTCGGGCCAGCCTGCGTCCGATTGTTGTTTTGCCGACGCCCATCAATCCAACCAGAACGATAGAGCGATGGGTTATATGCAAGCGATTATTGGCAGCGGCATGGCTCATCACGGCGGGACTATACAGAGACGGGTGGTGTCGGGCAAAGAGCGCACTCCAAGTTTTGTTTTAGAGTATCTGCAATGCCCCGCCCGCTGGCTTTCCGTCTGTTGCTGATCGTTGCCGTTGTCATTGCGGTGCTGGTCGCCTTGTCTTTTGTCGATGCCACAAAGGCACCCAAGCGGGTTGAAAAGCCGGTTCCCGAAAATGCGCTGGCGAAATAGCTTTCCGGCGGCGCTGCTGGTTGCGGCAAGCGCTGTCGCGCTGTGGCCTGCAATCGCGCAACGCGGTCCAGAATCGATATTGCCGCCCGGGTTCGGCCAGCCCGAACCGGCCACTCCCGCCGCACCGGTGCCAGAACGGCCCCAGCGCCCGTCGAATGATCTTGTTCCCGATGTCCGCCTGACCCCACCCAATGCAACAGCTCCCGGACAGAGCGACGTGATCGGCGATTTGATTGAGGACACGTCGAACAATTCAACGGCTGTCATATCGGCTCCGATGGACTTACCCCCGCAGGCACGGCGTTCGCTGGACCGGGTTGGCCTCGCTTCGGCAGACGAGAGCGGCTTCGCGCCAAACGCCTATGGCGCGAGCGACGGGGGTTTCCTCGGCACACTGATGCAGCGGATGAACGCACCGATTGCGTCGCGCTGGGTGTCGATAGTGCTGCGCCGCTCGCTGCTTTCCACGACCGACATTCCGTCGGGGATTGGCGGCGCAGACTGGGTCGCGGAACGGGCTTGGCTGTTGCTGCGAATGGGTGAGGCAGATATGGCCCGTGCGCTCGTCGCGCGGGTCGATGCCGAGAATTTCACGCCAAAGCTTTACGCCGTGGCGATGCAGGCGGCGCTGGCAACCGGCGATCCGGCATCGTTGTGTGCGGTTGCCAATGCCGCGGCGAGCGTCAGTGACGAGCCGTCCTGGCCGCTCGCCCAAGCAATGTGTGCGGGGCTGTCTGGCGAATCGGGCACGGCAAGCGCGCTGATCGACAAGGTGCGCGACGATGGTACGGCGCGGGGCATCGATGTGCTGCTCGCCGAAAAAGTTGTGGGGTCGGCGACGAACACGCGGCGGTCGGTCAGCATCCAGTGGGACGGCGTCGATCAACTGACGGCTTGGCGTTTCGGCCTCGCGACAGCGACCGGGGTTGCGGTGCCGACGAAACTGTTTTCGACAGTCGGTCCGCAGGTTCAGGCGTGGCAGGCGCGCGCGCCGTTGATCGCGGTCACGGTGCGGGCACCCTTTGCCGAACGGGCGGCGGCACTGGGGGTATTTTCCAACACGGCGCTTGTCGATTTCTTTGCCTCGGTTTGGGATGCGACTGACCCGGGCGAGCGCAGCGGCAGCGTCGGTGAACTCCTTCGGACGGCATATTCAGCTGATGATTCAGCGCGATTGACGGCAATGCGGTCCTTGTGGGACGCCAGTGGAGCTGATCCCTATGCGCGTCAGATTATGACGGCGCGGGCGGCGGAAATGCTGTCACTCGAATCAGGTGCGTCGGGCGATGATCTGGACCGCGTTGTTGCATCGATGATGTCGGCCGGTCTCGACATTCAGGCGGTGCGCTGGAGCGGAGCGGCGCAGCGCGGATCATTGGCGTGGGCGTTGCTCGCTGTCGGTGCGCCGCGCGCCATTCAGGGTCTGGATGCCTCGTCAGTGCGGGCGATTGATGCTGGCGAAGAGGACCGCCGCGCCAAATTTATGCTTGCGGCACTTGCCGGTTTAGGCCGGATCTCTGCGGCTGACGCGAGCAGCCTTGCCGAAAGCTATGCGGTGCCGCTTGGCCGCACAACGAGCTGGACACGCGCACTTGATCGGGCCGCGGGATCGGGTCAGGCTGCCACGGTGGTTCTGCTTGCCGCCGCCGGTATGCAGACGCGCGAATGGCGTTATGTGCCACCCGAAGCACTTTATCATATCGTGTCGGCATTCCGTCGTGTCGGCCTCGAGCCCGAGGCCCGGATGATCGCTGCCGAGGCGCTGGCACGAAGTTGAGCGTTCCTGACGATGGGGCTGCTATTGCGGCTTTCCTGTCGGCCATGGCCGCCGAATCGGGCGCGGCGCGGAATACGTTGATGGCCTATCGTTCGGACCTCGAACTGGCATCGGATGTGCTTGGTGGGCGGCTGGCACGCGCGCAAGCTGCAGACCTCAATCGACTTGCCGACGAGTGGGCCAGCCTCGCCAGGTCGACGGTCGCCCGCAAATCAGCGGCGCTGCGGCGGTTCTTCGGTTTTTTGACAGATGAGGGGCTGCGTCCCGATGACCCGTCGAGTGCGCTGCCACGGCCCGGCGGGATGCAGCGACGGTTGCCGCGCATTCTCGACCATGCCGATATTGACCGCCTGTTTGCAATCCTCGCGGCGCGGTTGGTTGCGAGCCAGAGCGCCGCTGCCGATTTACGCCTGCTTGCCCTCGTCGAACTGCTCTATGGCTCAGGCCTGCGCGCGACCGAACTGGTTTCGCTTGAGGTTCGCGCGATTTCACCTGACCGGCCGTATGCGATTCTCAAAGGGAAGGGGGGGCGTGAGCGACTGGTTCCCGTATCCGATCGCGCTCGCGCTGCGGTAACCGCCTGGAAGGCGGTACGGGGCGATGCTCCTGGCTATTTATTTCCGTCGGGTGCCAAGCACTTGAGTCGCGTCCGCCTGTTCCAATTGCTGCGGGTACTCGCCGCTGACGCGGGGATTCCGCCTGACCGGATCAGCCCGCACGTCCTTCGCCACGCCTTCGCTACACATTTGTTAGAGGGGGGCGCAGACCTGCGCGCTCTGCAGACCATGCTCGGTCATGCCGACATCGCGACGACAGAAATTTACACACATGTTGAAACAGCACGTCTTGTCGAGCTAGTCACGACACGCCATCCTTTAACTGATCCGGTCGCTCCGAAGCACCCGATTGAAGGAGAGTCTTATGAGTAACCGTTTTTTTGGCATTACGGCGGCGGCGGTGGTTGCACTCATGCCGATGCAGCCTCTGCTCGCACAAACAGCAGCTTCGTCGATTTCTGCGCAGGACAAGTCTCAAGGGGCAGAGGCGCATCCGCAATTGCTGCGCGAATATGGCGGGGCCTACACCGGGCCACAGGCTGCCTATGTCCGTCGGGTGGGGCAACGAATTGCGGTCCAGTCGGGCCTGTCGAACGCGCAGAGCGATTTTACCGTGACCCTGCTGAACTCCCCAGTTGATAACGCTTTCGCGGTTCCCGGCGGTTATGTGTATGTCACGCGAAATCTGCTCGCGCTGATGAACGACGAGGCCGAACTGGCCTCGGTCATGGGGCATGAAGTCGGCCATGTCGCCGCACGCCATTCGCGCGGGCGGCAGAATACCTCGACGGCGGTCGGTATTGGCACCACGCTGCTCGGCGCGTTGCTCGGCAATTCGACCTTGGGGCAACTGGCGACGCGCGGGGTCGGGACCGTCGCGCAGCTTGGCGTGCTCAGCTACTCGCGCGGGCAGGAGACGCAGGCCGACAGTCTGGGCGTCCGGTATCTGGTCAAGGCGAATTACGATCCGCTGGCGGCGTCATCTATGCTCGCAGGACTTGCCGCGCAGAATTCGCTCGATGCGCGCATCGGCGGCAAAAGCGCCGGAACAGCGACGATTTTCAGCTCGCACCCCGACCCGCAGGGCCGCGTTGCGCGGACGGCGCAGGAGGCCAAGGCGACGGGTTTTGTGAAGGGCGCGCGCAACCGCGACGTCTTCCTCGCCGCAATCGACGGCATGATTTATGGCGACGATCCGGCGCAGGG
>JANNCK010000102.1:0-3090 GCA_031386545.1 Sphingomonadales bacterium | reverse complement strand
GGTCTGGTCGGCACTCAGCGGGTTCACCGGGCGTTTGGGTTTCACGACGCGTTCGGTCTGGACGCCGTCGGCGGGCGGGACGCGGATGACCTGGCCGGTGACGACGCGGTCCCCCGGCGTCGCACGCGCGCCATCGAGGCGCAGTTGCCCGGTGCGCGCCCAGCGCGAAACAATGTTAAAATTCGCCTCGGGCAAATGGCGCTGGAACCAGCGGTCGAGCCGGATGCCGTCATCGTCATAGCCGACAGTAAACTGGCGGACGCTTTCGGAAGCCTTGCTCATGCGCTGCGTACCAGATTGAGGCCGACCGCTGTCAGGGCGACCGTGCCAACCACTGACACCGCAACATAGCCAAGTGCCGAAACGGCATGGCCGCGCTCAATCAGGGCGACAATATCGAGGCTGAAAGCGGAGAAGGTCGTAAAGCCGCCGAGCACGCCGACACCGAGCAACAGCCGGAACAACTCTGTATCGCCGCCCCGCGCGAGTATGCCAGCCAATATCCCGATTGCCAGCCCGCCGATCAGGTTGACGGCCAGCGTCCCCCATGGAAACACCGTGCCAAGCCACGCTGACAGCGCTAGCCCGACACCATAGCGGCCACCCGCGCCCAGCGCGCCGCCGATCATTACTGCAAGAAGTCCATTCATAATACCGCCGTAGCGCGTGGCGGCACGCGCGGCTAGCGGCCCCGGTTGCTCACGAAATCGACGACGCTGCCGCTTCCTGCTGAAGTGACCGTCACCACGAACGCCGCACCGTCGCGGTTGCGGGTTGCCGTAAGCACTGTCGCCTGAGCTTTTTGAGTTTCATTACTGGCATAGCCTCCGGCCTTGGCAACACGGCGGTAGCTGTCGAGAATGGCGTTTGATGCCAGTGCAGCCGAATAGGCAATGATGCGCAGCTCGCACTTGGCGGTATTGCTGCCGGCAGCCTCGGCGACTTGCGCTTCGGCGGGGAGCATCAGTTCGGGTGACAGGCGGTCAGCCCAGCCATAGCTGTAGCCGATCCCCAAATCGCACCCGGTGAACGCGGTTGCGGGGCCGTTCGCCATGGCCTGTTTCGCGCGTGCGACAGCCGTCGGCAGCGCGTCGCTGCGCACCGGATCAGGTGAGCCGGGCGGCGTCATCGCCTGATAGGGTTCGTCGGCGGGCCGTAAGACATCAGCATTTGACCGGCGGTCGAGTTGCGGGTCGGTCATCAGTGGATCGGCGAGCGCCGACGACACGGCCGGATCCACTGCGCTGCTATTGGCGTTGCCCGATGGCGACGTCCCGCAACCCGACAGGGCTGCAAAAACCAGCAGAGGGACCAAACGGACCATGTCCAACGCCCTAGCAGGCCAAGGTCAACATAGCGTTAGCCCCGTGATTCAGAGAATCGCGTCAATCTGGTCGAGTGTAAGCGGTTCGGCAAAGGCAATGCCGACATGACCGTCACGAATCCAAGCGACGCGGCCTGCTGTCTTGTCGAGGCCAGCCATAACCACTGTGACGGGACGGCCCGGCACAAGTTGCTCGTTCGTTTCAGCCATCACGCCGTGCACTGAAACATTGTGGACGAGCACCGAATAAATGCGACCTGGTCCGGCATCGATCGTCCCAGCAATACGGATAGCAGTCCGCCGCGAGCGACGATCATCCTGCTGCACTATTTTGGTATTAGTCGGCATCACACTCGATCTCCCCTGCTGACCGAGCGTTTCTAATAGGTGATAATTGTGAACATTTTCAAAACGGATCAGATCTTCACAAACGTAACGGGCAGGCCATCACGAGGCTTGGGAATCGGCCACGCCTGCCATTCGACACCGGCATCGGCAGCAACATCGATGCGATGCGTACGCAGCATATGCCACATCAGGATCTTCACCTGCATATAGGCAAAGTGCAGCCCCAGACACATGTGCGCGCCCCCGCCGAACGGGGCCCATGCGTATTTGTGTCGGCCCCGCGTCTCGTCAGGCGAGAACCGCATCGGATCGAACGTTTCGGGTTCAGGCCAATGTTCAGCCATGTGGTGGACGAAATGGGTGTTGATCCCGACAAAGGTGCCAGCCGGAAATTTATGGCCGCGGAACTCGAAGTCCTTGATCGCGCGGCGCGGGATCGAGGGGACCGGCGGCATCATCCGCATCGATTCCTTGAACGCATAATCGGTCAGGACAAGGTCGCCTAGCCTGTCATAGGGCAAATCCTCGCCGTTCACACCCAGCCCGGCCATTTCTTCGCGCAGCTTGGCCTGCCATTCGGGATTGCGTCCAAGCAGCATCATCAGCGAGGTCGCCGAGGAGGTGATGGTGTCATGCGCGGCCATCATCAAAAAATTCATGTGGTCGACAATCTCGTCCACCGAGAGCTGTGACCCGTCCTCATGCGTCGCGCGGCAAATTTGCGAGAACATGTCCTCACCGTTCCCGGCGCGTCGCTTTGGAACTTCGGCCCCGAAATATTCGACAAGGTATTTGCGACCCGCAACGCCACGCCCCATGGCCGTGCCGGGGATAGGCACGCGAATGACCGCAATCGACGCCTGCACCATGTCAACAAAGGCTTGATTGATCTTGGCCGCCTCGGGCCCGAACGGGATGCCGAGAAACGACGTTGCGGCAAGATCAAGCGTGAGTTCCTTGATCGCCGGATAAAATGCGAAACTTTTGCCCGACCACTCGGCGACCCGCGTACGGATACCCTCGTTCAACGCCTCGGCGTACAGCTTCATCGGTTCGGGCTTGAACGCGACCGACAGTGTGCGGCGGTGAACACGATGCTTTTCGAAATCCATCAGCATCAGCCCGCGCGGGAACAGCAGGTTGAGCATCGGTCCCCAGCCCTGTTCGGACGAGAACACCTTGTCGCGGTCGAACAGGACCAGTTCATTGGCATCTGGCCCGAGCAAAGTGACATTGCGCCCGCCAAAGCTTTTGTGCCGGTAAACGGGGCCGTATTTGGCATGCATCCGACGCACATAGCCCGGTGGATCGGCCAGCAGTTTTAGCGTGGTGCCGAGGATCGGCATCCAGCCGTCCTCGCCCGGGATATGGTCAAGGCTCTTGGCCGGTTGCATCGGCAGCCAATGCGGATTCGCCTC
>JANNCK010000062.1:0-5079 GCA_031386545.1 Sphingomonadales bacterium | reverse complement strand
GCCCGGTCCACAAGGACCGAGGCAAAAATACCCATTCCCAACACGCCCAGCGACGGCCCCGGCCATTCTGCGCCGGTCATCCACGGAATGCCGGTCGCAAAGGCGATCAGGCTCGGCACCACAGCCGCAACATAGAGCCATTCGGGCGCATCCTTGCGGCTGGCGGCGACGCCCCACCACAGGCCGCCGAGAAAGCTGAAGATCAGCGCGGCGTAAAAGTAACCGGCGGCGAGACCGATGTAGCGATCCGCCTCGTTGAACGTGGCAAGCAACGAGATGGCTTGGGGGGCGAGACCCGCGATGCCAAGAAACAGAGCGATGCGGGGGAGCGGTGATGGTGGGTCGGTCACGAAATCTCGCTAAAATCGGCTGGTTGGCCCTTAGCACTTCCCCGCGCGAAGACGAGGGGCACCGCCGAGCAAAGTCGAGGCTCTTGCCGCACGGTTGCGTTCTCGACTTCGCTCGGGAAAGAGCCAAAATAGCGTGCCCATCCAACTAGCGGGTTAAGCTGCCGCTCCATGCATAGCCGCGATACAGTGCTCGACAATCGGCCTGATCAAAATCGTCGGGCAGTTCGTCCGCAATAAAATCGAACAGCTCAAGGCGGGGCTCCACATCGAACTTGGCGAGCCACGCCTTCATACCCCTGCCGAACCAGCCGGGCAGATGTTCGAACTGGCCGAAATCCACCAAATGCAAAGCACCGCCGGTGACATTCGCGCCCTGTCGCAACGCGGCCTGCCAATCGGGAATCATCGAAAGCGTGTAGCTGAAGAAAACACGGTCGAAGGTGGTGTGACCGAACAATATGGCCGGATCGAAATTGGTCGCGTCTGCCTGTTTCAGGGTGATGCGGTCAGCCAACCCCGCAGCAACGACCTTTGCCCGCGCCGTCGTCAGCATGGCTTCGGAGATGTCGAGACCAAACAGCGTTGCGCCCGGATAGCGTTTCGCCACCGCGATCAGATTGCGCCCGGTCCCGCAACCAACCTCCAGCACAGTGCCGCCAACCGGCACATCGAGCCGCGCAATCAGTCGGTCCCGGCCCAGGAGATAATATTTGCGCGTCAGATCGTAAAAATGCCGCTGGCGCGCGTAAATCGCGTCCATGCGGGTGGCGTTGGACTCAGGCATCGCTCTTCTCCGGGCGAAGACGAGGAGCCCAGTCGAACGAAGCCGAGACACATTTCCACGCCGCTAGGCTTCTCGACTGCGCTCGAAGGAACCCCTCGTCTGCGCTCGGGAAAGAAATTGATACAGTCGTCGCCGCTGCCATCACGCCTTCAGCACATAAAGATGAACGCCACCGTAAATCGACGACCGGTCACGCTTGGTGAAATCCAGCGACTCCCCGGCGCGATAGTCCCATCGGGCGAGGATCTCGTCAGGCACACGTCCGGGCAACAGGCTGGGCGCGGCGGCGGTACGGAATAGCACCCGCGCGCCCGGCTTTGCCGTGCGGGTCAACTGCGTCCACAGCGACGTCAGCAGCTCGTCGGTCATCCAGTCCTGCGCATCGAGCAGGATGTAGCGGTCACGGCTGGCGGCAGGCAAACCGCTGAGATGCTCGATGAAATTGGCGTGCAGCATTTCGACACGGTCGATGCGGTCGACCACAGTCGCGTAATTTGCCTGTTGCAGATACGGCGGCAGTGATGCCCCCTCGACACGCGCATACCGCCGCCCGAACGCTTGCTGGGCGAAATAATTGTCGCGGACATCGAAATCACAGGCGAGCTTTTCGAGCCGTTCGCGAAGCACGGCGCGGATGCCGTCGGGGCTGTCCCCCGCCAATGCCTCATATTGCGCAGGCGGAATGCCGAGTCCGAACAGCGAGGCAGGCTGATCGATCAACCAGCGGACAAATTTCTTGTCGAACACAGGTGCAAGCCGGGTCTCGAAAATACGGCGCTGTTCCTCGATCGACCCCGCGTCGAGGACATCGCGCAGGTCAATTTTGTAGAGTTTCGCCAGCAGATGTGCGGTGCCGATAAACCCGCCGAGCAGGCCGCGCTTGTAGATGTTCTTGGCAAAGCCGCCGATGCGGCGGCGCCCCATCATGTCGCGCCCTTCCCAATAGCGCCGCGTCGTCTCGTCGAGATGCGGGCGGACATGGTGCTTATAGGCGACGACGTTGGTCTTTTGATCTGCCGCCCCGAAGAAGCGGTAAAAACTGGCGTAATTGGGCAGCCGCCGGACGGCTTCGATCTTGAGCTTGTTATAGGCGACGTGCGCCGTATTGAGATCGACTGCCGTGATCGCCTTGGGGTCCGCCGTCAGATAGCTCAGTACGTTGCAGCCACCGCTCGCAATCGTCACGATGCGGCAATCGGGCGTAATCGCCAGCGCCTCCATATCGACGACCGGGTCTTCCCAGATCTGGGCATAGACAAGGCCCCGGAAAGCAAAGGTAAACGCGCGTTCGAGCAGCCCCGCCTTGGACAGCTTTTCGTGCTGGTGGACGGCCTTTTGCACGGCCGCGTTGCGCGGGCCCTTTGCCGTGGCGGTGGCTGACATAAACGAGGTCTTTCGAAAACGGTACGGCTGGTCGGTGTGACGGAATTAAGGGTCCGCTGTGACGCCGCGATGACGTTTCCGCAAGCGGCGTTACTGTTCGCCGCGCGCCTTCTTGGCTGCGATGTCGTCGGCTATTTCGTCCTGAGTCATCGACGTTCCGGACTGGGGCGGAGGCGGCGCGAGATCCGGCTGGCTCGACGGGGCGGTCGCACTGTCGTCAGCGACCTCGGTCACGTCGTCGGCGATCATGTTGTTGGCGGCAACGTCCTGCACGTTATTCTGCGGCGGGGCGGAGTCACAAGCGGTGAGCGCCAGCAGCGGCGCGGCGAGGATGTAAATTTTCATGGGCGACAGATTGAACAGATTGATCGCAGCGGTCAACTTTACGGCAATCAGGGTCGCGAACCGGGTGGCAATCATTGCACAGTCTGCCTAGAGGGTTGTTGCAATGACCGCCCGCCCTGCTCCGCTCGCGATTGCGCTCGCCTCCGACCATGCCGGATTCGAGATGCGGACGATGCTGGCCGACTGGCTGCGGATGCAGGGCCATCAGGTCAGCGATCTGGGGCCGCACGACACCGCCTCGGTCGATTATCCTGATTACGGCTATGCACTTGCACAGTGCATAGCGGCGGGCGACGCGGCGTTCGGTGTCGCGGTCTGCGGATCGGGCATCGGCATTTCGATGGCGGTTAACCGCCATCCCGCGGCGCGCTGTGCCCTGGTATCCGACACGCTATCGGCGAGACTCGCCCGCGAACATAATGATGCGAACGTGATTGCATTCGGCGCGCGGTTGATCGGCCCCGACACCGCCAAGGATGCCTTGGCGACATTCCTCGCCACCCCCTTTGCCGGTGACCGCCATGTCGGGCGCGTCGCCAAGTTGAGTCAGCCCCAGCTCCACAAGGATCCCGAATGAGCAGCCAGCCCGCCCCCCTGCTTTCAGATGTTCAGCCCAATGGCTTTTTCTCGCGCACCCTCGCCGAGGCCGATCCCGCCGTTGCCGCGGGTGTCGCGCAGGAGCTCGACCGCGAGCAGCACCAGATCGAGTTGATCGCGTCGGAAAACATCGTGTCGCGCGCCGTGCTCGAAGCGCAGGGTTCGGTATTCACCAACAAATATGCCGAAGGCTATCCGGGCAAGCGTTACTATCAGGGCTGCGCGCCGTCGGATGTCGTCGAGACACTCGCCATCGAGCGCGCCAAACAGTTGTTCGATTGCGGCTTTGCCAACGTCCAGCCGCATTCCGGCGCGCAGGCGAATGGCGCCGTCATGCTCGCGCTGACCAAGCCGGGCGACACGATCCTCGGCATGAGCCTCGACGCAGGTGGTCACCTCACCCACGGCGCAAAGGCCGCGCTGTCGGGCAAATGGTACAACGCCATTCAATATGGTGTGCGCCCCGACGACCATCGGATCGATTTCGACCAGGTCGAGGCACTGGCCAAGGAGCATCAGCCCAAGCTGATTATCGCCGGCGGCAGTGCTTATCCGCGCGTCATTGATTTCGCCCGTTTCCGTGAGATTGCCGATAGTGTCGGCGCGTATTTCCTCGTCGATATGGCGCACTTTGCGGGGCTGGTCGCCGGTGGCGCGCATCCCTCGCCATTGCCGCACGCGCATGTTTGCACGACGACCACGCACAAGACATTGCGCGGGCCGCGCGGCGGGATGATCCTGACCAATGACGAGGCGATTGCGAAAAAGATCAACTCGGCGGTGTTCCCAGGACTTCAGGGCGGGCCACTGATGCACGTGATCGCGGCGAAAGCCGTGGCGTTCGGCGAGGCGCTGCAACCCGATTTCAAACTTTATTCGCGGGCCGTCATCGAAAACGCCAAGGCACTGGCGGCACGGCTCAGCGAGCGTGGCGCAAACCTCGTCTCGGGTGGCACCGACACGCATCTGGCACTCGTCGACCTGACCCCGCTGGGCATCACCGGCCGCGACGCCGACGAGGCGCTGGAGCGGGCGGCGATCACCTGTAACAAGAACGGCATCCCCAATGATCCGCTGCCCCCGGTCAAGACCAGCGGCATCCGCGTCGGCAGCCCTGCGGGCACCACCCGCGGTTTCGGCGTCAAGGAATTCCGCGACATCGCCGACATGATCGCCGATGTCCTCGAAGGGCTGCGGCAAAAGGGCGAACACGGCGACCCCGAGGTCGAAGCAGCGGTGCGATTGCGGGTGCGCGCGCTGTGCGAACGCTTTCCGATTTATCCAGCTGCTTGAAACGCTGTATTAGCACACTATAACAGTAACTCCCAACCTAAGGAGTGAAAGTCATGGAACCTACCGAAAACGGCACGCTGAAACAGGACGCGCCAGAACACGACACAGGCGGCACCGAGCAAAAGTCGATCGGCACGAAAATTGTCGACACGCTCGACGCCGTCATCGACGACACCGGCGACCTGATGGGCGGATCACGCGCGGCCAAGGTCGCGGGAGGTGCCGCCATCGGCGTGATCGCCGGGGTCATCCTGCCCTTTTCGCTCCTCACCGGCGCGGTCCTCGGCGGTGCCTATGCCGCCTGGCGCCAGTCGCAGCGCCCGAGAC
>JANNCK010000039.1:0-3521 GCA_031386545.1 Sphingomonadales bacterium | reverse complement strand
TTTCGAGATCGGCTTGTATGATTACGACAAGGCGTTCGTGATGATGCCGATCCCTGACGCGCAACAACTGCTGTTGCTTGGTGACCAGGTCGGCATGATCGAGGTGCAGACGACCGATGCCGATGACGTCCAGAACATCCTGGCCCCGCTCGCCAAGCAGGTCGGCGAGCGCGCTGTCGTCACCGACTGGCGCCAGATGAACGCTGCGCTGTTTGAGGCGCTGGCCGTGGAGCGCGTCGCGATGTTCGTCGTGCTGTCGATCATCATTCTGGTCGCGGTTTTCAACATTTTATCATCGCTCATCATGCTGGTCCGCGCCAAGACCCGCGACATCGCGATCCTGCGGACGATGGGCGCTACGCGGGCGTCGCTGGTCAAGATTTTCGTGGTGGTCGGCACTATCATCGGTGCGCTCGGGACGCTGGCGGGGCTAGGGCTTGGCTTCGTCTTTCTGTTCTTCCGCCAGAGCGTCGTGAACTTCGTCCAGTTCGTGACGGGGCAAAATCTATGGGATCCCTCGATCCGCTTCCTCACTGAACTGCCGTCGAAAACCGACCCGATGGAGGTTGTCACGATTACCGCAATGGCGCTGTTGTTCAGCTTTCTGGCGACGCTTTATCCGGCGATGAAGGCGGCAGGGACCGATCCGGTGCAGGTGCTGCGTTATGAGTAAAGCAGTGCAACCTAATTGGGGACAGTCCCCAATTAGCGGAACGCCGGTGCGAACATCGGCGATCTTTGGGGCTAATTGGGGACTGTCCCCAATTAGGTGGTGGGCCAATGGATGATGTTCTCCACGTCACCGGCCTGACGCGCAGTTTCAAACAGGGCGGGGCGGTGATCGAGGTGCTGCGCGGTGTCGATCTGCATGTCGGTGCAGGCGAGATCGTCGCGCTACTCGGGCCGTCAGGGTCGGGAAAATCGACGCTGTTGCAAGCCGTCGGCCTGCTCGAAGGCGGGTTTGAGGGATCGATCCGGATTGCAGGCGAGGAGGCGGCGCGGCTCGACAATGACGGGCGGACGCGGCTGCGCCGCGATGCCATCGGGTTTGTCTATCAATTCCATCATTTGCTGCCGGATTTCAGCGCGGCAGAGAACGTCGTTCTGCCGCAACTCATCGCGGGCACGGCGCGGGGTGACGCCGAGGCGCGCGCGGCACGCCTGTTATCGTCGCTCGGTCTGTCGCAGCGCCTGACCCACAAACCGTCGCAACTGTCGGGCGGCGAACAACAGCGCGTCGCCGTCGCGCGCGCGCTCGCCAATGCGCCCGCGCTGAACCTCGCTGACGAGCCGACCGGCAATCTCGACGAAGCCACGGCTGAAATGGTGCTCGGTGAGTTCCTGCGTCTGGTGCGCGGCGAGGGCGCGGCGGCATTGGTCGCGACGCATAACGAACGGCTGGCGGCGAAGATGGACCGGGTGGTGCGGTTGCACGAGGGGCGGCTCGAAACCTAGCCCGAGAGGGGCTAGGAAAGCGCCCCCTTCACCAGCGCGCTCGCTTTGCTCATATCGAGCTGGCTCGCATGGCGTTCCTTGAGCGCCGCCATCACGCGGCCCATATCCTTCAGGCCGCTTGCACCAAGCTCCGCCTTGATCGCCTCGATCGCCAGTTGCGTCTCCGCTTCGCTCAGCTGCGTGGGTAGGAAGCGTTCGATCACGACAATTTCGGCGGCTTCCTTGTCGGCTAGTTCCTGCCGCCCGCCGTCGGTGAACATCTGGATCGATTCGCGGCGTTGCTTGACCATTTTCTGCAGGACTTCGACCACGACTACATCGTCGTCATCCGAACCCTTGCCCGTCCGCATCTCGATGTCGCGATTCTTGATCGCCGCCATCATCAGGCGGACAGTCGCCAGGGTTTCCTTGTCGCCGGCCTTCATCGATGCGGTCTGGGCCGCCTGTATTTCGTCTCTAATCATGGCGGTGCCTATACGCAGCGGTTGACGCCCTAGCAATGCGGCCCTAGCGAACGGCGCTTAGCGACATCACCGCGACACACGAACCACGGAGCCCTTTTTCCGCATGGCTGACACTTCGCGCGCCAGTGTTATTTGTTTATCGCATCGGACTGTCGCGTGACTTCGTCCCGCGCCTACGATGCGACGGGCATATTAGTCCTCGCCGACGGCACCGCGATTCGCGGGCGTGGGTTTGGCGCAGAGGGCGTCGCGCTCGGCGAAGTCTGCTTCAACACCGCGATGACCGGTTATCAGGAAGTGATGACCGACCCGTCCTACGCCGCGCAGATCGTGGCGTTCACCTTCCCGCACATCGGCAACGTCGGCGTCAATCCGGAAGATATGGAGGCGACCAACCCCCACGCCGTCGGCTGTATCGTGCGCGAGGACGTCACGGGTGCGTCGAACTGGCGTGCGACCGGCGGGTTCGATGCGTGGCTGCGGACGAATGGGCGCATTGGCCTCGCGGGTGTCGATACCCGCGCGCTGACGCGGCGGATCAGGGAGCTGGGACCACCGAACGCCGTCATCGCGCACCGTGCGGATGGTGCGTTCGATGTCGACGAGCTGGTCGCGCTCGCGCGTGACTGGACGGGGCTGGAGGGCAATGACCTCGCCGGGCCGGTGACGACGTTGCAGACGTATAAGTGGGACGAGGGGTTGTGGAAGCTGGGGCAGGGCTACACCAAGCGCTCTTCCCCGAGCGCAGTCGAGGGGCTCGGCCGAGCGCAGTCGAGGCTCTTGCCGCAAGATGGTATTCTCGACTTCGCTCGAACTAGTCCCTCGACTGCGCTCGGGAAAAAAGTGGTCGCCATCGATTACGGCCTGAAACGCAACATCCTCCGCAATCTCGTCGATGCGGGCGCGGACGTCACCGTCGTTCCCGCGACCGCGAGCTTCGACGACATCATGGCGCATGACCCCCAAGGGTTGTTCCTCTCGAACGGCCCCGGCGACCCCGCCGCGACGGGCGAGTACGCCGTGCCGGTGATCCGCAAATGGCTCGACACCGGCAAACCGCTGTTCGGCATTTGTCTGGGCCACCAGCTGCTCGGCCTCGCGGTCGGCGCGCGGACGACCAAGATGCACCAGGGTCACCGCGGCGCGAACCATCCGGTCAAGCGGCTGAGCGATGGCCGCGTCGAGATCACCAGCATGAACCACGGCTTCGCGGTCGAACGCGAAAGCCTGCCCGCCAACGCGCGCGAAACCCATGTGTCGCTGTTCGACGGCAGCAACTGCGGCTTCGAACTGACCGACACCGCGGCGTTCAGCGTCCAATACCACCCCGAAGCCAGCCCCGGCCCGCAGGACAGCCACTATCTGTTCGAGCGGTTTGTGGGGGAGATGGGGTGAGTACCGCAGATCAAATTCTGGAATTTATGTACTTAAAATATATTTCTGGTGCCGAGTTTGTAGCAAGACTCAGTAGGGTAAAATCACAGTCTGATATTGACTCCGTTTTACGCTATTCTGTGAAAGACGCTATAAAATCTCATGGATACAGTACTAGTCTGTGGTACGATGCAGTCATGCGGTCAAAGCTTGGCGATTTGGCGGGCT
>JANNCK010000014.1:0-2596 GCA_031386545.1 Sphingomonadales bacterium | reverse complement strand
GTTGACCGACATTCTCCACGCCTTCGCGCAAAACCCGCTCGAACCGGCGCTCTCGACCGTGTCAGTTTCGTCGCCCGGACCTCGACTCGTTGCGCCAGAGGTGCACTGGATCGCGGAGCCCGAGGGCGTCGTCGAAACCGGCCATGATGGGCGCGGCTTTGCGTTCGATTGCGAAGGGCCGCGTCACAAAGCCTATCTGCAATCGCACGTCCTTGCCGACCGGCTGGTCACCAATGGCGAATGGCAAGAGTTCATTGACAGCGGCGGCTACCAGCGACCCGATCTTTGGCTGTCCGAGGGTTGGTCGTGGATCGTGGCCGAAGCGATCAACGCGCCACTCTATTGGAAAGACGACACCGCCTTCGGACTGACCGGTCGGCAACCGCGCCACCCGGCGGCGGCCGTGCGACATATCAGTTACTACGAAGCCGATGCCTATGCGCGCTGGGCAGGTGCGCGGCTACCGACCGAATTCGAATGGGAGGCCGCAGCGGCCCGCCTGCCTGATGCGTTCGGTCACGTCTGGCAATGGACCGCCTCCGCCTTCCTGCCCTATCCCGGCTTCACGGTCGCCGAGGGTGCGGTCGGCGAATACAACGGCAAATTCATGAGCGGCCAGATGGTCTTGCGCGGATCAAGTGCCGCGACACCTGCGGGCACGAGCCGCATCACCACACGCAATTTCTTTCCCCCGCCCGCGCGCTGGCAATTCGCCGGACTGCGCCTCGCGAAAGACCTTTAGGATGCTGCTTCACGAGGCGACCGAAATAGCAGTCGATCCCGCATTCCGAGCTGATGTTCTGTCGGGCCTATCGCAGCCGCAAAAGGCAATTCCGGCGCGCTGGTTTTATGACCGGGCGGGGTCCGAATTGTTCGAGGCGATCACCGCACTCCCCGAATATTATCCGACCCGCGTCGAAACCGCGCTGCTGGCGGCGCATTGCGACGATGTGGCCCGCCTGACCGGTGAGGGCCGCGCCGTCGTCGAGTTCGGCTCGGGTTCGTCGACAAAGACCCCGCACCTCCTGCGTGCGGTGGCCCCATCCGCCTACGTCCCCATCGATATTTCGGGCGATTTCCTGCGCGCGTCGTCGGCGGCTCTGGCGGCGGATTTTACGAGTCTACCGGTGTTGCCGGTCGAGGGCGATTTCACTCATCGGCTGACGCTGCCCGATGCCATTGCTCGAACCCCGCGCCTCGGCTTCTTCCCCGGGTCGACCATCGGCAACATGATTGCGCGTACCGCCGTCGATCTGCTCCGCACGATGCGCGAAAGTCTGGGCACCGGCGCAATGTTGCTGATCGGGATGGACCGGGTGAAGGACGTGGACACGCTGGTCACTGCCTATGACGACGCGGCGGGTGTAACCGCGCGGTTCAACACTAATTTGCTCGTCCGCATTAACCGCGAGCTGGGCGGCACAATCCCGGTCGAGGCATTCACGCACGAAGCACGCTGGAACGACAGCTATGCGCGGATCGAAATGCACCTCGTCGCGACCTGCGATGTGAATTTCACTGTCGAGGGCAAGCGCTTCGCGATGGCGGCGGGCGAGAGCATCCACACCGAAAATAGTCATAAATACGGTCCCCGCGATGCACGGTTGCTCTTGCGGAGCGGCGGCTGGTCGCCGATTGCCGAATGGGCCGACGCAGCGGACAGCTTCGCGCTGATCCTTGCCGAGGCCCGGCCGGAAAAGTCCGCGCCCTAGGAGATTATGATGAAGACGATTGGTGTGATCGGCGCGGGACAAATGGGCGCGGGCATCGCGCAAGTATCGGCGGCTGCGGGATACCGGACGTTGTTGTCGGACCGCGAAGTTGCCCTAGCGGAAAGGGGTAAGGCCGGCATTGCCAAGGCGCTCGGGCGGCTGGTCGAAAAGGAAAAGATCACCGCCGAAGCGCGCGACGCCACACTCGCGCTGATCGAACCGGTCGGCGATGTTGCTGCCTTTGGTGATTGCGACCTCGTCATCGAGGCCGCCACCGAGCGCGAGGAAATCAAGCGCGCGATTTTTGCCGATGTCGCCAAAGTGCTGCGCGGCGACGCGATCCTCGCGACGAACACCTCGTCGATCCCGATTACGCGGCTGGCCAGCGCCTCGTCCGATCCCGCGCGGTTTATCGGCGTGCATTTTTTCAATCCGGTGCCGGCGATGGGCCTGATCGAAGTCATTCGCGGTCTCGCGACCAGTGATGCGACGGTTGCGGCAGTCGAGACTTACGGCAAATCTTTGGGCAAGGAGATCGTCCACGCCAATGACGCGCCCGGCTTCATCGTCAACCGCGTGCTGATGCCGATGCTCAACGAGGCGTGCTTTGCGCTGGGCGAGGGGGTGGCGACGATCCGCGACATCGACACTGCGTGCAAACTCGGCCTCAACCACCCGATGGGGCCGCTGACACTCGCCGATTTCATCGGCCTCGACACCTGTCTGGAGATTTGTCGGGTGCTGTTCACCTCGACCGGCGACCCCAAATTCCGCCCTGCGCCGTTGCTCGTCAAATATGTCGAAGCCGGGTGGGTCGGACGCAAGTCGGGGCGGGGGTTTTACGACTATTCAGGGCCGGAGCCGGTCCCCACGCGCTGACTATT
>JANNCK010000012.1:0-1619 GCA_031386545.1 Sphingomonadales bacterium | reverse complement strand
CGTTTATCGACGGTAACAAGCGCACCGCATGGGTGGTGGCGCGCCTGTTCCTTGCGCTCAACGGGCATAGCCTCGTCTTCCTGGCACAGGATGCCATCGCGACTGTCCTCGCCCTCGCTGCCGGTGACCTTGCCGAGGATGAACTGGCCGATTGGTTTCGGACCCGCCTCAAATAATCGCGCCACCTGAACCGATGTTCATTGCACAGCCATGTTCCGTCACTATCTGTAACATTGTCGAAACGAAGGGGTGGCGGCTGACATGCTGAGGCGTAACAGAATATTGACCGTCATGCTGGCGGGCCTCGCATTGGCTGCGTTTTCAAACGGCGGCGGCGCGCAGTTGAAACTCGCGTTCGAAAACCGCGCCGATCCCAATCCCCGCCAGGTCTCGATGGGTGTCGAGCTCGCAGGGCTATGCCTCGGCGTTGTTATCAGCTGGAGTGAGCGTCTGCGTCCCGCCATCGGTTAAGGCTCGGCTCTACAGAACGATCCGCAGACCCAGCTTAGCTGCCATTGTCTCGCCGTCCTGGCGCTCAAGCGTGTGGATCACTGCGCCGTTCAGCAGCACGCGCGGGGTCAGGCGATAATCGAGACCGAGACCGACCTCTTCCCATGTCGCCTTGATCGCGCTGTCGCCGATGGCGCGGACAAAGCGCGTGCCGAACGAGCCGAATTCGCGCGGCGGGCCACCCGTACTGGTCGCGGCGACGACCGAGCCGAACGCCAGCACCCGAAACCGGTTTTCGGTGCCGAAACGATGCGACACAGCGGCACCGACCGTTCCCGTCAGTCCGGTATCGGCATTGTCGGTGACATAGGGGTTGGGACTTGTTGCATCGACATAACGCGCGCTGTCGATGCGGTTGTAATCGAGAGAAACAAATGGCGTGAACCGCCACGCCTTGGCGATCTGGACGCCATAGGTGCCGGTCAGGCCAACGCCCAGCACATTGCCGCTTGGCGTCCATGACCAGCCGAGGATCGACCGGCGTGTCCGCATCGTGTTGAAACTGCGGTGCCCGGCCAATGCCTGAATATCGAGACCGATTGGCGCGCCGCGCGGCGTCGAAATGGCAATCGCCCGTGAAGTCGCCGCGGTTGACGCCATCACCGACCTATTAAAACGGGTTTCGTCCGGGAAAACCGGTTCCCAATCGTCGCGCTCGAAAATCATCCGCAACCCAAAGCCATGGGGATCATGTGGCTCAGCTTTCACCGTGCCGCGCTTGAGATCGAACTTGACGCTGTGCAGTGTCGCTGCGCCCAGCGGGGACGCGCAGATGCTACCACCCGCAAAGGCGGCAAAAAGCATCGGTCCTGTTGTCCAACGACGCATCACGATAATATGACTCCGACGCCCCCACTGGCATCCTAACAAACATGGTTACGCACACAAAGTGGATTCCCTTCGCGCGCCACTTCATCGGCTTGGCGACCGATTTTAACAGTGCTTGTCGCGTTTCGCTTGAAAGAACGGACGATTGCACCGATATTTGATTTATCCGGTCAATCGCGATCGGGCAAAGGAGAGCTTTCAATGGCCAATTGGGATCCACGGTCGACTGCGACCGCAGCTGCCGCTGCCTCGGCCGGAACGCAAGCCGACGTCCGTGACGC
>JANNCK010000114.1:0-4948 GCA_031386545.1 Sphingomonadales bacterium | reverse complement strand
TTCGGGCCGAATGGTGTGGCGGCGGTTGTCGTCATGGGCAGCCGCGCGGCAGTGCGGTTCCAGTCGGGCTATCTCTATACTTACGCGCTCGTGATGCTGCTTGGGCTTGCAGCGGCGGCAACCTGGGTGATGACGCGGTGATGGTTGCTGTTTCTTCTTCACCGAGCGTCAGCGAGGTGCTCCTTCGAGCGCTAGCGAGAATGCTCAGCAGTGCTTACCTCGCTGACGCTCGGCGTGGCTTCTCGCTAACGCTCGGAGAGGAGGCATGAGTTTTCCCATCCTCTCCACGATGATCTTCCTGCCGCTGTTCGCCGCGGTCGTGTGCCTGTTCGTGCCAGCAAACACCGCGCGCTGGACCGCGCTCATAACAACGCTGGTGCTCTTCGTGCTCGGCTGCATGATGTGGGCGAATTACGAGCCCGGCGGCGCGCAGTGGCAGTTCACCGAATATGCACCGGTGTTCGGGCGGTTTGCCTGGGCGCTCGGCATTGACGGCATCGCGCTGATGCTCGTCATGCTCAGCGTGTTCCTGATGCCGATCTGTATCGGCGCGTCATGGGAATCGATTACCGACCGCGTCGGCGAATATATGGCGGCATTCCTCCTTATGGAGGCGCTGATGATCGGCGTGTTCGCGGCGCAGGACATCTTCCTGTTCTACATTTTCTTCGAGGCCGGGCTGATCCCGATGTACCTCATCATCGGCATCTGGGGCGGCGCGAACCGCATCTACGCCGCGTATAAATTCTTCCTCTACACGCAGCTCGGCTCGGTGGTGAAGCTCGTCGCCATGCTGTGGATGGTGCGCGAGGCGGGAACGACCGAAATCCCGGTGCTGATGCAATACGACTTCGCGCCCGAGGCGCAGAAGTGGCTGTGGCTCGCGTTCTTTGCGTCGTTCGCGGTCAAAATGCCGATGTGGCCGGTGCATACCTGGCTGCCCGATGCGCACGTCCAGGCGCCGACGGCGGGGTCGGTGATCCTTGCGGGCGTGCTGCTCAAAATGGGCGGCTATGGCTTCATCCGCTTTCTGCTGCCGATGTTTCCGGAAGGGACAGCGCACTGGTTCTGGCTCGTCATGGGCCTGTCGATGATCGCGGTGGTGTACACCTCGCTCGTGGCGCTGGTGCAGTCGGACATGAAGAAGCTCATCGCCTATTCGAGCGTGGCGCATATGGCGTTCGTGACCATCGGGCTGATGGCATTCAACCGGCAGGGGATCGAGGGCGCGATGCTCGTGATGCTCAGCCACGGCCTTGTCTCGGGCGCATTGTTCTTGTGCGTCGGCGTGATCTACGACCGGCTGCATACGCGCGAGATCGACCGGTACGGTGGGCTGGCAAATTCGATGCCGAAATATGCGTTGTTTTTCATGGTCTTCACAATGGCTTCGGTCGGTCTGCCGGGGACCAGCGGCTTCGTCGGCGAGTTTTTGGCGCTGGCGGGATCGTATCAGGCGAACAGCTGGGTCGCGTTCGTCATGACGACGGGGATCATCCTCGGCGCAGCGTATATGCTTTACCTCTATCGCCGCGTCGTGTTCGGCAAGCTCGACAAAGATGATGTGAAAGCGATGCCCGACCTGTCGCTACGCGAAACCGCACTGCTCGCGCCGATTGTGGGGGCCGTATTCTGGATGGGCATTTACCCCGAAAGCTTTCTGAAGCCGATGCGAGCCGATGTCGGTGCCATTCTTGCGCGGATCGAACGGGCAAATCCGGGTGGTGATGCGAAACTGGTGATGGGGGCAGCCAAGCCGGTTGAGGCGCATCATGGCGAACCTGCCGCCGCCGCAGAGGGGCATCACTAGATGGGCGCGAACCTGCTTTTTACGCTGCCTGAACTGATCCTCAGTATTGGCGCGATTGTCCTCATGCTGGTTGCGGCATGGGGCGACGAGGGATCGACCAAGACCATCTCTATCGTGTCGGTCGCGCTGCTGGTCGCCGCTGGCTTTGCCGCCGCCATGCCGATCACCGGTTACGGGGTCGCATTCGACGGCCTGTACCGTGCCGATGCCTTTGCGGCTTTCGCCAAATGCCTGATTTATCTTGCCACTGGCGTGTGCATCCTGATCGCCCCGCGCTTCTTTGCGGTCGAACGGCTCAAGCCTGAATACCCGGTGCTGATCCTGCTCGCCACGACGGGTGCCGGGATGATGGTGTCGGCGAGCGACCTCATCACGCTGTACATTGGCCTCGAACTGCAATCGCTGGCGTCCTACGTCCTCGCCAGCTTCATGCGCCGCGACCAGCGGTCTGCCGAGGCGGGCTTGAAGTATTTCGTCCTCGGGGCGCTCGCTTCGGGCATTTTGCTCTACGGCGCGGCGCTGGTGTACGGCTTCACCGGCACGACCAATTATTCGGGCATTGCGCGGGCATTCGACAGCGGCCTGACCACCGGCCAGTTGTTCGGCCTTGTCTTCGTGTTCGCGGGGATCGCGTTCAAGATTTCCGCTGTCCCGTTCCATATGTGGACCCCCGATGTTTACGAGGGCGCACCGACGCCCGTCACGACGCTGTTCGCAACCGCGCAAAAGGTTGCGGCCATCGCGATGTTCGTGCGGATCGCCATGTCGGCGATGGGTTCGGCGACCGATGCCTGGCAACAGATCGTGATTTTCACCGCGCTCGCCAGTATCGTGCTCGGCGCGGCGGGAGCCATCGGCCAGACCAATATCAAGCGGCTGCTCGCCTATTCGTCGATCAACAACATCGGCTTTGCACTGATCGGTTTCGCGGCGGGAACGCCCGAAGGCGCGGCGTCGGTGCTGACCTATATGGCGATCTATATCGTGATGACCCTCGGCAGCTTCCTGTGCGTGTTGCAGATGCGCGATGCAGAAGGGGCGCAGGTCGAAAGCATTGCCAGTCTCGCCGGGCTGTCACGCACTAATGGCTGGCTCGCGGCGGCGCTCGCCATCTTCATGTTCTCGCTCGCGGGTATCCCGCCGCTGTTCGGCTTCTGGGCCAAATTTGCGGTATTCTCCGCCGCGATCAACGCCGACCTCTTGCTGCTCGCGCTGTTCGGGCTGGCGGCATCGGTGATCGGGGCGTTCTATTACATAAAGATCATCAAAATCATGTACTTCGACGCAGCGGCCCCCGCCTTTGCCCCGCCCGCCAGCAAAATCGAAAATGCGCTGATAGCGGTATCGGCGGTGGTGATTGCGGGCGGCTATCCGCTGATCGGTTGGCTCGACGCGCTGACCAGCAACGCGGCAAAGGCGCTGTTCTGACGGTCCTGCGCGTCGTCGAGACGGGCTCCACCAACGCCGATATGCTCGCGCTTGCTGCGTCGGGTAACGTGCGCGAAGGCGACTGGCTGGTTGCCGAACGCCAGACCGCCGGTCGCGGGCGACAGGGCCGGGCATGGGTGTCGCCACCGGGTAATCTGTGCGCGAGCGGGCTGGTCGAGCTGCGCGCGGGCGACCCGCCAGCGTCGACCTTGGCATTGGTTGCGGGCCTCGCGGTGGTCGAGGCGCTGGGCGTTTCAGGGTTGTCACTGAAATGGCCGAACGATGTTTTGGCAGGGAACGCCAAACTCGCCGGCGTCCTGCTCGAACGCCAGAATGACGCGGTCGTGATCGGTGTGGGGGTTAATCTTGCCCACCACCCCGATTTGCCGGACCGCCTGACGATGAGCCTTGCTGCGTTGGGTGTGACGATGTCTGCGGACACGGCGATCTCGGCGCTGGCATCGACGTTTGCTCGCTGGCTCGGGATATGGCGCACCGGCGGGTTGCCTGCGATCCGCACCGCGTGGCTTGACCACGCCCACCCCGTTGGCACGGCACTCGCCGCCGCATTACCCGACGGTACCCGCATACAGGGCGGCTTTGACGGGCTTACAACCGACTGTGCCCTGCAACTGTGCTTGGCGGATGGCACGACCCGTGTCATTCACGCGGGCGACGTTTTCCTGATCTGAGACCAACTATGCTGCTCGCCATCGACGCCGGAAATACCAATATCAAGTTCGCGCTGGTGAACGACGACGGCACCCCGCGCAGCCGCTGGCGGATCGCGACCGACGCGCGGCGCACGGCGGACGAATATGCGGTGTGGTTGCTGCGCTTGATCGAGCTCGAAGGACTGAAGCGCGAGGACGTTACCGACGTTGCCGTCTCGACCGTCGTTCCGCGCGCGCTCTATAATATCCAGTCACTGGCGCAGAAATATTTCGGTGTCGAAGCGATGATCGCAGGGCGTTCTCCGATGGATTATGGCATCGCCCTCGATGTCGACGAGCCGCAGTCGGTCGGTTCTGACCGCGCTTGCAATGCGATTGCCGCGCACGCTGTGCACCCGGGCGATCTCATCATCATCAGCTTTGGCACCGCGACCACGGTCGATCACGTCGATTTCAGCGGCGCGTACAAGGGCGGGATTATCGCCCCGGGCCTTAATCTGTCGCTCGATGCGCTGGTCGCGGCGGCGGCGAAATTGCCGCGCATCGCCATCGAGGCTCCTGCCAGCGATACCGTGATCGGACGCACGACCGAAAGCCAGATGCTGATCGGCATCTATTGGGGCTATGTTGCCATGATCGAGGGGCTGGTGTCGCGGATGAAAGCCGAAATCGGACGGCCGGTACAGGTCATTGCCACCGGTGGCCTCGCCGCATTGTTCCAGCAGCACAGCCATCTGTTCGATTCCGTTGATGCCGACCTAACGCTCAAAGGATTGTCACTGCTGTGGCGTAAGTCGACACAACGCACTACATAGCCGTCACCCTGAACTTGTTTCAGGGTCCACCCTACCGCCCGGGCAGCCGTCGCGACTGAGGGGTGGATGCTGAAACAAGTTCAGCATGACGGCCTTACGAATGGAAATTTCTTGACCACCCCCAAAAACGAACTCCTCTTCCTCGCGCTCGGCGGGTCCGACGAAATTGGCATGAACGTAAACCTATATGGTTGCGACGGCAAATGGCTGATGGTCGATCT
>JANNCK010000109.1:0-7760 GCA_031386545.1 Sphingomonadales bacterium | reverse complement strand
GTCGCGACAGCGCGGATGAAATAACTGCCGTCGGGCAAGCCGTCGAAGCCGACGTCGCCACCGCTGCCGCGAAACTGGGCGATGACGTCCGTCATTCCGGCATCACTGCTGACGTCAAACGCATAGGCGCGTGCACCCGGCACCGGAGCGACCTTGAACAGGAGGCGCGGCCCCGCCTGGACAGCACCAGGGCGCAGCAGCACCGGTGCGCGAAGCAAATCAACCGGGATGCCGACACCAGTTGCGGTTACGGCGACCCCCTTGCCCTTTGGTATCGGCGTTGCGCGGGCGATGTCGCCGTCCGACACGCCGACGTTGCCGTCGACGACGCCAACAACTGCCCCACCCTCATAGCCGACTCGAAAGCCGGTACCGCGTACCGCCGAGACCGAAACCGGGGTCGTGACCATGAACCGGCTGTCGGGCGTCGGGGCCGGGCTGACACGCCATTCACCCCGTCCCTGCGACGTCGCGAACACCCGGTCGAGATCGCCGGTCATCAACAGACGCCGCAACCGCGCAATGCCGACCTGGGTTTGCGACGGCAGGCTGAATCGTGATCCATCGGCACATTCGACCGTGACCGAACCGCCGTCACCGGTCGCAATCGCCATCCCCTCGCGGACAGCGCCACCCAGTACCGGGGTTTTTCCGGAGACGGTGACGGGACCGCGAAAGGCGACAATCTTGGCCGCGACCGGTTCGCTTTTCAGCAGTTCACGCGGAATTGTCAGGACTTTGCCTACCGGCATCCGCAAAGGGTCAGCAAGGCGGTTGAGTTTTTGTACTACCGGCCAGCTGTCGCCGCGGACGAACCATCTGGTCGCCAGTGCAATCAGCGTATCGCCCGATTTAACCGTATAGCGCACAGGTGCCTGTGGCGGAGGCGCGATGGGAACAGCGCTGGCAAGCGCAAGCAGCATTGCGGCCATGCCGCTCATTCGACGTCTTCGGTCAACTCCGCCCCGCCTTCGACTGCTTCCAGTCGATAGCCATAGCTGTAAATCGGGGACAGGCGCCAGCCGTTTTGCGGGCGCAGATCAAGCTTCGACCGCAACCGTGCCACATGCGAGTCGAGCGTGCGGGTCTGGACGTCGGGGTTCCGGTTCCAAATCGTTTCCAGCAGATAGGCGCGCGACAGCGGCCGCGACAGATTGCGGAACAACAAGATCGCGAGCTGATACTCCTTGGAGGTCAACTGCATAGCCTGATCACCACGCCGCACCATTTCCTGCGAACTGTCGAACGTGAACGCGCCAAATGATTGCAGGGCCTCACCGCCCCGGCCACTGTTGCGCCGCCGCATGATCGCATCGATCCGCGCAAGCAAAATCCGGCCGTCAACGGGCTTGGCGATATAATCATCTGCGCCCGCTTCAAGACCGGCAACAATATCATTGGCTTCACTGCGCAGGGTCAGCAGCACAATCGGCACATCACTGCGGACATCGTTGCGAAGATTTCGGACAATATCGATGCCGTCCCGTCCCGGCAAATTCCAGTCGAGTAAAATAATATCAAACGTCTCGGTCTTTGCGAGCCGCAGAAACAAATTGCCGTTCGCCGAGTTAACGACGGTGTGCCCAGCCTCAACCAGCAAGTGATTCAGGAATGACGCAAATTCAGCATCATCATCGACGACTGCGATACGCATGGCTTGGTTGCGACTTTCATATGACCGGGAGAATTTCTCCGGGATACATCAACCCAATTGTAAACTGCACAGAGGCCACGACTACCCCTCTAATGTCAACAATTGTGAATGTTGCGTGGCGATTAAGGTGCGGTTCTGCTGGCGCTGTCGATCACGGCTTGATAACCTTGGTACTGTGAACACTGATCTTGATATTGCGCGCGCCGCACAGCTGGCCCCGATTTCCGATATTGCAGACCGTGCCGGGATTCCCGCCGACGCTGTCGAACCCTATGGTCGCCACAAGGCAAAGGTCGATCCGGCACATATCAACCCCACCGGTGCGACCGGCAGGCTGATCCTCGTCACCGCGATCAACCCCACCCCGGCGGGCGAGGGCAAGACGACGACATCAGTAGGCCTTGCCGATGCCCTGAACCGGATCGGCAAGCGGACCATGCTGGCACTGCGCGAACCATCGCTTGGCCCCTGTTTCGGGACGAAGGGCGGCGCAACCGGCGGTGGCTATGCCCAGGTTCTGCCGATGGAGGACATCAACCTCCATTTCACCGGCGATTTCCACGCGATCACGGCGGCACACAATCTGCTATCGGCAATCATCGACAACCATATCCATTGGGGCAATGCGCTGAATATTGATGTGCGGCGCATCGTCTGGCGGCGGGTGCTCGACGTGAATGACCGCGCCCTGCGTGACATCGTCCAGTCGATCGGCGGTGTCGCCAATGGTTATCCGCGCGAAAGCGGGTTCGACATCACCGTCGCCTCCGAAGTCATGGCCATCCTGTGCCTTGCCCGCGATCTGCGCGATTTGCAGGACCGGCTGGGCAAGATCATCATTGCCTATACCCGCGACCGCACCCCCGTTTCGGCCCGCGACCTGAAAGCCGATGGCGCAATGGCGGTGCTGTTGAAGGAAGCGATAAAGCCCAACCTCGTCCAGACCATCGGCGGTACGCCCGCGCTGATCCATGGCGGCCCGTTCGCCAACATCGCGCACGGTTGCAACTCGGTCATCGCCACGCGGATGGGTCTCGACCTTGCTGACTATGTCGTAACCGAGGCCGGGTTCGGTGCCGACCTTGGCGCGGAAAAGTTCTTCGACATCAAATGTCGGCAAGCAGACCTCAAACCCTCGGTCGCGGTTATTGTCGCGACGGTTCGCGCGCTCAAGATGAATGGCGGCGTCGCCAAATCGAATCTGGCGGGCGAAGATGTCGATGCGGTCCGGCGCGGTAGCGTCAATCTGGTCCGCCATATCGAAAACATTCGCCAGTTCGGTGTGCCCGTCGTCGTTGCGATCAACCATTTCGCCACCGACAGTGCTGCCGAGCAAGCGGTGATCCGCGACGCGGCGGCGGCCCACGGTTGCGAGGCGCATGTCTGCACCCATTGGGCTGACGGCGGTGCGGGGGCAGAGGCGCTCGCCCATGCCGTTGCTGCGCTGGCCGACAAGGACGCGGGCCAATTCGCAACGCTCTACGACAATGACCTGTCGCTGTTCGCCAAGATCAAAACGGTGGCGACACGGATATACCGCGCCGAGGAAGCCGTCGCCGAGCCGAGCGTCCATGCCCAACTCGCGCGTTGGGAAGCCGCTGGTTATGGCGATTTGCCGGTCTGTATGGCCAAAACCCAGTATAGTTTTTCGACCGACCCCGCGCTGCTCGGCGCGCCGACGGGGCATGTTGTGAAGGTTCGCGAGGTCCGCCTGTCGGCGGGTGCGGGCTTTGTCGTCGCGATCTGCGGCGAGGTGATGACGATGCCCGGTCTGCCCAGAATTTCGGCGGCAGAAGGGATTGGCCTTGGCGCGGATGGCGAGATTGTCGGACTATCCTAACCCGCGAATAAGGCGCCCTGACTTTTTTGTTGCGGTGCAGCGCGAAACGCAGGAACATCCAATCAAATAGACTGTTGGAGAAGAACTGAAACGCAACCCTTTGAGAGGGGGATGTATGAAGTTCGACCCATTGTCCTGGCCCGGCCATCCGTTGATCGCGCGTGCGGTGCGGACGCCGTCGCATATTGCGCTGCTGGGTAATTTTCCGCCGCGACGCTGCGGTCTTGCCACCTATACCGAGGACAGCTTCCTCGCGCTGACCGGACATCCGACTGCACCGCGCGTCGATGTCTATGCAATGGATGACGGGCAGGTCGAAGGATATGGGGCCGATATTGCCGCGCTGATCCCGCAGGACGACATTGCCGCCTACCAGCGCACGGCGGACGCGATCAACACGAGCGGCGCGCAAATCCTGTGGATCCAGCACGAGTTCGGCATTTTCGGCGGCGAGTCGGGCAGCCATTTGCTCACCCTGCTGAACCGGATTTCAATTCCGGTTGCGGTCACGCTGCACACCCTGCTCGAATCACCGAACGGCGCGCAGCGTGCGGTGCTCGATACGCTGCTCAAGCGGGCGAGTACCATCATTGTCATGGCCGAGAAGGGCCGCGACATCCTGCAGCGGACCTATGGCATCGACCCGGCGCGGGTCAGTGTTATTGCCCATGGCATCCCCGACCGGCCAGTCGGCAACCCCGTCGCAATGCGCGCCAAGCTCGGCCTTCCCGCGCAGCCGACGATCCTCACCTTTGGTCTGTTGTCGCCCGACAAGGGGATTGCCGACATGATCGAGGCAATGCCCGCAATCCGGAGGCAGTGTCCCGATGCCCATTACATCGTGCTGGGCGCAACCCACCCGCATCTCAAGCGCAATGATGGCGAGAGCTATCGCGAGGCGCTGTCCGCCCGTGTGGCAGAACTCGGGCTTTGTGAGGCTGTGACATTTGTCGACCGGTTCATGGAGCTCGACGAGCTGACTGACTGGCTGACCGCTGCCGATGTCTATGTGACGCCGTATCGCAATCCGGCCCAGATCACTTCCGGCACGCTGAGCTATGCCATTGGCCTTGGCAAAGCAGTCGTCTCGACGCCCTATGTCCATGCGACCGAGATTCTTGCGGATGGTCACGGGGCGCTGGTGCCGTTCCGTTCGCCCGAGGCGCTGGCGGGTGCGGTCGGTGCTTTGCTGGCCGATGTGCCGGCGCGCGCGGCAATGAGTGCGCGGGCCTATGCGCGCGGCCGCACCATGATCTGGCCGCGCAACGCCGAAAGCGTGCTGGGCGCGATGATCCCTGCCCTGCGCGCCGGTCCCGACCGTCGCGGCAAACCCGTCCCTGCCGTCCTGCGTGCGGCACCGATTGAACGGATGACCGACGGCGTTGGCATGTTCCAGCACAGCGTGTTCGGCGTTGCCGACCGCGACCACGGCTATTGCATCGATGATAATGCCCGCGGCTTGCTGTTGATGTCGGTCGCCGACGACCTGCCGCTCGAAACACGGCTGCGTTTTGCCCACACCTATGCCAGCTTTGTCCAGCACGCGTGGAACCCCGACGAACGCCGGTTTCGCAACTTCATGGGCTATGACCGGCGCTGGCTGGAGCATGTCGGATCCGAGGACAGCAACGGCCGGACCCTCTGGGCGCTTGGCGTCGCCGCAGCATCGGCACCGTCGAACGCGCTGCGTGACTGGGCGGCCAAGCTGTATGACGAAACGGTCATATCGGTCGGCGCATTGGGATCGCCGCGCGCGCGCGCCTTCGCCATGCTCGGGGCCGCCAATATGGCGGCGGTCCGGCCCGACGACGCCGTCATTGCCGAAACCCTGCGCAGCGGGGCCGCGACGCTGATGGCGTTGCTCGACAGCAGCAGCCGGCCCGATTGGGCGTGGTTCGAAATCATCTTGTCATACGACAACACTCGCTTGCCCGAAGCCCTGATCCGCGCCGGTCAAATTCTGGCCGAGGGCGCCTTTGTCGAGGCGGGCGTCGAGGCGCTTGACTGGATTGCGCGCCAGACGACGGGCCATGACGCCATGTTCCAGCCGGTCGGCACCGAAAGTTTCGGCAAACCCTATGCCGAACCGGCGCTGTTCGACCAACAACCGCTGGAGGCGTGGGCGATGATCGATGCCTGCACCGCCGCATGGGATGCAACTGGGCACACCGTCTGGATCGACCGCGCGCAGGCTGCGCATGGCTGGTTCTTGGGGCGCAACACGTTAGGCGTGCCGTTGATCGACCCCGAAACCGGTGAGTGCGCCGACGGGATCAACCCGTTTGCGGCCAACCGCAACAACGGCGCGGAATCGGTGATTGCGTGGCAGATGGCGCATCGCGGCTTTATCCGCTTGTCAGAGACGGCCTCGCCGGTTCAGGAACCACTGGAGCAAATCGCGGACGCCGCTTGACGGGTTCGCAGGGTAGCGGGGGCCAAACCTATCTCTATCGTCGATATTCATCCGCTGCGGCTGCGTCCCGACCCGCGTCGTGTTGTCGTGCGCCCGTTTCACCTCGCATGGCAGGCCAGCGGGACCGAACCAAGCCGGGCACTGCGGCTCGTCAAAAATGTCATGGCGCTCAGCAAGGATGAGGTGACCGACGAGCTGGAGCGGGTCTACCGCGATTTCGACGCGCGCCATTGGCAGGTCGAGAAAGTGTTCGAGCGCCGCTATGAGCAGTTGGTCGAACAATTCGGTGATAGCATCGACACTTCCGGTCTGACCCCGCGCCGCCGCCAGCTGCTCGGGGCCTATTTCTGTCACGAATATAGCTATGCCGCCGCCGCGATCATGAACCCGAGCGTCGTCGCCGCGCCCGACCAGTCGGGTATGACCGGCGGCGCAGTGCGCTTTGCGATGTCGCTGCGCACGGTTGGCGAGGGGCATATCAGCTCGATTGCCTTTACGCAGGGGATCGTCACACCCGACCGCGAGGTGTCGATCCCCGAGGCCCCGCTGATTGCCACCGCCGCCGACGTCTCGGCGGTCAAGCGCGGCGAACCCATCCTGCCGGGCGCACCCGTCACGGTTTATCGCCACCCCGACAGCGACCTGTCACGCACCGTGATCTTTCCGATGACCGAGGCGCAGCGCAACGGCCTCGAAGACTTGCGGATTACGCCGTTTTCCAACGGGGCCAAGAACGGTGAAGCGCGCACCGAATGGATCGGCACCTATACCGCCTATGACGGCAAATCGATCCGGTCGGAAATGATGCGGACCAAGGATTTCCGTAAATTCGAGCTGGTACCGATGACCGGCCGCGCCGCCCGAAACAAGGGGATGGCGCTGTTCCCGCGCAAGGTTGGCGGACGTTACATGATGATCGGGCGGCAGGACGGCGAGAACCTGTTCCTGCTGACCTCGAACATCCTGACCGAATGGGACGATGGCACGTTGCTCGCGCGTCCGGCCCATGCGTGGGAATATATCCAGATCGGCAATTGCGGTGCCCCCATCGAGCTCGACGAAGGCTGGCTGCTCCTGACCCACGGCGTCGGCGCGATGCGGCGCTATGCGATAGGGGCGATGCTGCTCGACAAGGACGATCCGTCGAAAGTGATCGGGCGCACCGCCAAACCGATCCTCGAACCGCTCGACCAGGAGCGCGACGGCTATGTCCC
This sequence comes from Sphingomonadales bacterium, assembly GCA_031386545.1. GTDB lineage: Bacteria > Pseudomonadota > Alphaproteobacteria > Sphingomonadales > Sphingomonadaceae > Sphingomonas_O. The sequence goes on along the minus strand of JANNCK010000109.1, from coordinate 639 downwards.
GAACGTCGTCTATACCTGCGGCGCAATGCGGGTCGGCGAAGATATTTTCCTGCCGTTCGGGATTGCCGACAGCTCGATCGGGTTCGGTTTTGTCGGGGTAAAGGATTTGCTGGCGGCCATGTCCTGAGCGCGTGCCCCCGGGAATTTGGCTTACCGCCGTGTCGGTCGTCCTTGGCTGGTCGCAAGGCATCGAGCATCAGCGTCGCGCCGCTGTAGGCGCTCATCTGGCTTTGGCTGATGACAAAGATGATCCTGTTGATCGCTCGACGGACATCGTCCCCGCAAGTAATTTAGCAAGTTCAAAGCCTATATTTTACCTATTCGCAATAATAAAAACGATGCTTTTTCTAATTTATAGTAATATCAGTAGATCAATATTATTCAGTTGCCTGAAGATACAAATTGTTATCGATATTTCACTGAATGTGGTTAATGTCCCATATAGATACATAGATATTTACTAGTTGTACATTGTAAATTCTGGTGCATAAAAATAATGCGGCGAGGCTTAAGATACCACAAGCAATCGCCAATGTTTGACGAGGAGAAACGAAATGCGTGATCTTTCAGTTGAAGAACTCGGCCACGTTTATGGCGCCGGTGGCCGCGGTTGCTCGCCCTGCCCGCCATCGAAACCCC
>JANNCK010000372.1:0-1690 GCA_031386545.1 Sphingomonadales bacterium | reverse complement strand
GTCCGTGGAGGAATTTGTCGCGGTCGCGCGCGAGCTTGGCCACAACTCGCTCTAACGCGGTGTTCCCGCCGGCAGCACGGGTGCCGCCTGCGCCGACTGAACCACCGGCGGCGGTCCCTTCTCGATCGCCGCGGCGAGACGCCCGCCATCAGGGCAGGCACCGACACACAAGACCTTGATCCGTGCCAGATTCTGCTTGGCCTTGGTCACTGCTCCCTTGGCGACCATCGCCTCGCCCTGCCCCGCAAGCGCAGCAATATCATTGGGCTCGATCAACAGCGATTCACGGTAAAGCCGGATTGCCTTGCCCGGCAGACCCTGTTTCTGGGCAACTTCGGCCATCAGCACGAACGCCCCGCGGTTGCGCGGATCGACAGCCAGCGCCGATTCCAGCGCATCAGTCGCGGTTTCAAAACGCCCTGCGGCAATCTCGCTCTTGGCTTGCGCGACCAGCAGCATCGACCGCGCGTCGATCAGCGCGTCAGGTTTCTGGCTATGTCCAACACTCGATACAGTCGCCAAAATCAGGGCGATCCCGAGGGCGGGCGGGGTAAGACGCATGACAAGCTCCAGCAGCATTTATATGGATTAGGCTAGCACGGCGAAACGAGGCGCGCGACGAAAAAACCGTCAGTGCCATCGACGGCGGGGGACAACACCCGCCCCTTGCCTGCCGGACGCCCGTTCTCGAACGGCGAAACGCTTGTCCAGCCCGGGTATCGCACCAGAAACGCATCGATCTGCCCTGCCCCCTCGCGCGCGATCAGCGAGCAGACCGCATAAACAATCGCCCCACCCGGTTTGACCAGCGGCACCGCAAGATCAAGGACATGGCGCTGCACCTGCACCAATTTGTCGAGCCGCGCCGGTTGCAACCGCCAGCGTGCCTCGGGATTGCGGCGGAGTGTGCCACTGCCCGAACACGGCGCATCGACCAGCACGACATCGGCCTGCCCCGCCAATGCGGCAAGGTTTTCGGCCTCGTGCCCGCCGTCGAGCAGCTGGACCTCGACCGTCGCTCCGGCCCGCGCTGCGCGCTCGGGCAGCTGCGACAAGCGGCGTTTGTCGGTGTCCGCTGCAATCAGCCGCCCCTCTTGCCCATCTGCACCGCGCATCGCCGACGCCAGCGCCAGCGTCTTGCCGCCGCCACCCGCGCACAAATCAACCACGGTCATGCCCGCCGTCATGCCGCACGCTGCCACGATCATCTGGCTGCCGGCGTCCTGCACCTCGACCAGCCCGCCGCGCCATTCCTCGCTCGCCTCGACCGCAAAATTCTCGGACGACCGCAGACCATCTTCGGTGTGCGCGATGGCGGTCGCGTCGGGCCAAACGGCCAGCAAGTCTTCGCGCGTCGTCTTCAGGCGGTTGGCGCGCAGATCGAGCGGCGCGCGTTCGAGCAACGCAGCGTGTTCTACGGCAGGGATCATGCGTCCCAGCCACGCCGGCATTGGTACCGGCTCGTCACGAACCTCGCCGTCTGCCAAGGGCGCAGGACCATAGGGCGAACAGTCAAACAGCGGCGCCAGCTCCGGATCGTAATCGGCCAGTCGCCCGAAAGCCGAGCGCGCATTGACTGGCATCTCGCCGAAACTGCGGATGGCGCGATAGACCAGCTCGCGCACGGCGCGGCGGTCCTTTGACCCGGCAAAGCGCCGCGTCGAAAACCATTTGGCGATGATCGTATCCG
>JANNCK010000342.1:0-5468 GCA_031386545.1 Sphingomonadales bacterium | reverse complement strand
TGTCCGCCGACGGCGTCCTTGCCATCCATCAGCAATCCGGTCGCGCGGCGCATGTCGCGGTAGAAATACTCCATGCGCAGCTGCTTTTTGTCCGCCGCCCAGGCCTCGAACGTCGCGTGGTCACAGATGAAACGCGTGTCTGGGCAGATTTCTACTGGGATGCCGAACAGTGTTTCCCATGCATCGAGCATGGCCTGGACACGCCATTCGCCGCTTTCGGTGACGGCGATCCGGGCGGGTGCATGACGTTCAACCGCGCGTGCGACCTCTCCGGTAAAGCTGCCGGTGTTGTCTGCGTCGTCGAGCCTGACGTAATCCACCTGCCAGCCCGTCGCGCGTAATGCTTCGGCATGATGCCGCATCGCTGACAGGATATAGGCGATCTTGCGTTTGTGGTGACTGACGTAGGTCGTCTCGTCGGCGACCTCCATCATCAGGATAATAGCGGTCGCCGGATCTGCCCCCGCCAGCGACGACAAGCCGAACGATAGCTGGTCGCCGAGCACGGGAATGAGGGTGAGTGTCACCGCTTGCGGATGAACGCGCGGATGTCGCGGCTGAGCAGCGACAGGTCACTGCCGCGCACATACATCATGTGGCCCGCGCCATAATAATGCCAGTCGATGCGGTCGGCAGCGATGCCGGTCCGACTGAGCGCATATTCCGCACCATAGAATGGCGTGGCGAAATCATACCAGCCCGCCGCGTTGAAAATCCGCAACCCGCTATTCTCGCGAAGCGCCTTGCCAAGATAGGGGGTCACATTGAAATAGAAGTTTGCGTCGCGACCGCGCAATTTCCAATCCCAGTCGGAAACGCCGCCAATGGTCGAATATTGTCGCTCTGTTTTGAAGCCGAGTTCGCCGCGGACATAAGTGTTCAGGGCGGCGGTGTAGCTTGCGTCAATGCCGTAAAAGCTCGGGTCGTTGTCGGGTTCCTCGCCGGCATTGTCGAAATCAGTGCCAGTGTAACGGCTGTCGAGGCGGCCGACGGTCAGTTTGCGGTCGCGGAGCAGCTCCTTGTAGAATCGACCTGGCAGCACCCGCAGATCGGCGTTGTCGAGATATTGTTCTGACAGACCGGTGAACCGCGCGAGTTGCCGACGGATCACCGCGCGCTCCTCCACCGTCAGCCGGTTCCCCTTCACCAGCGCGGTCAGATAGGCCCCCGAGGCAAAGGCGCGCGCCTCTGCGGCGAAAGTCGCGACATCGGCGGGCTTGTCGGCAACCTTATTGTGGAACCACGCCGTCGTTGCCATCGTCGGCAGATTGACGACATACGCCATTTCATTGCCCGGCACTTCGGCCTGTGCGCCAAAATCGAGCACGGTCGAGATCAGGATGATGCCGTTGAGCGCGACATCATTGTAACTGCCCTCCAGCTCGTTGGCGACCGCCGCGGAACGGGTGGTGCCGTAACTTTCCCCCCCCAGGTATTTGGGACTATTCCACCGGCCATTTTCGCTCAGCCACAGCCGGATGAACTCGGCGATTGATTTGGCGTCTGCGGTGACCCCCCAATAGGTTTTAGCGTCGGTCTTGCCGAGCGCGCGGCTGAACCCGGTGCCGACCGGATCGATAAACACAACGTCGGTGACATCGAGCAGCGAATCGGGATTGGCAATAATGGGATAGGGCGGCGCGCCGTCATCGCGGGCGTCGCTGGGGATCGCAACGCGCTTTGGTCCGAATGCCCCCATGTGCAGCCACAGCGAGCCCGAACCCGGCCCGCCGTTGAACAGAAATGTGATCGGGCGCATCGGGTCTTTGCCGTCTTTGACATAGGCGGTCGAATAAAGACTCGCTTTGGGTGTGCCGTCCTCGCCCTTCAAATAGGTTTCGCGCGCCGTCGCCGTGTAGGCGACCGATACGCCCCCGAATGTGCCGGTATGTTTGGTGATCGAGACGATGGGGGCGGGCGTGTCAGCGGCTTTTTCCGCCGGTTTGTCGGACGCGGGCTTGTCTTGGGCAAAGGCTTGAAGCGGGGCAGCCAACAGGGTCGCCGCCAAGAGTATGTTCAGTCCGCGCATAGGTCCGTTCCTCATCACCTATCGCGCGACGTGCGCCAAGGACGGGACGTTCGCAACTCGAAAAAAAGGCGCGCGTGACGTTGCCGTCACGCGCGCCCCTTTACGTCGCTGTATCAGCAGCAGGCACCACCGGCGGCGCAACATGCTGCACCAACTGCACAGCAGCCCTCGACCGCCGAAACCAGCAGTCCGGGAACCGCCGCATGGGCCGTAGTTGCTGCCACCGCGAACAGGGCGACAGCGGTTTTGATGATCGTCGTCATATCAATTTCCTTGGTTGGTCAGATTGAGTTTTCAGTCTGGCCAAGCGGTCGCGGCGGCGGATCGAGTGGGCGGACTTCGCGCTGGACCAATGTCGCGGGCGTTGCCGAACGGTCGGCGACCGGTTTAATCTCTGATTTGACGGGCACGACGTGCGTGATAGGCGCAAGGACGCAACAGGTGACGCACTCGGACAGCGCCATTCCGCCCCCGCTCTCGGGGCAGCACGCCGCACCAGTTGTGCAGGCCATTGTTCCCGGCATCGGCCCAAGCATCGACATGTCTCGCGCCATTGCGGCATTGCCAAAGGCAAGCGACGCGAGTGCAAGCAGCATGAGGAATCGGGCAGTCATGACTCGCAACACAGGCCCCGGCAGCGATAAAGTCAAGCGCATCGGCATCATTCTGTTACGTTTTTGCTGTCCCGCAGGTTACATCGGGAATCGTCAGACGCCCGTTGCGGCCTTATAGGCCGCGCATGACGCCAAAATATCTCGGCCAGACCAGCCCGCTTCCTACTTCACCAGCGGACGCCGCGCTTGATTATGTGCCCAATCCCCGCCCGGGCAAACCCTATCTCGTGCGCTTTGCCGTACCCGAATTCACCTCGCTGTGCCCGGTCACTGGCCAGCCTGATTTTGCACACCTCGTCATCGACTATGCGCCGCGCGAGACCATCGTCGAGTCGAAATCGCTGAAACTGTTTCTGGGCAGCTTTCGCAACCACGCCGCGTTTCACGAGGATTGCACGGTTGGCATCGGCGAGCGGCTGTTTGCGGAAATGGCACCGCATTGGCTGCGGATCGGCGGTTACTGGTATCCGCGCGGTGGCATTCCCATCGACGTGTTCTGGCAATCGGGCGAGCCGCCCGCCGGACTATGGCTGCCGCCACAGGATGTGCCGGGCTATCGGGGCAGAGGCTGACATGGGACGGCGTTACGTTCTGGCTAAGTTAATGACATTTGTGTAAATAGATACGCATGTCCCGCACCCTGGCCCATCCGATCCACATTTTGCCCGCTGACATCGATTTCATGGGGCACGTCAACAACGCGCGCTACCTGAACTGGGTGCAGGATGCGGTCGTCGCGCACTGGCAAAAACTTGCACCGCCTCAGGCCGTTGCCGAACATCTGTGGGTCGCACTCAAGCACGAGATTACCTATCGCAAACCCGCATTTCTGAATGACGAGGTGATCGCGACGGTCGTTCTCGACAAGGTCGAGGGGGTGCGCGCCTTTTATTCCACGCTCATCAAACGCGGGGACGATTTGCTCGCCGAGGTCAAATCAAGCTGGTGCTGCCTTGATGCGCAGACCTTGCGTCCGGCGCGGATCGCCAAGGATATTGCGGCGCACTTCTTTGGCAAGGCCGACTGAGCCGCCCTTAGAAACGGCCCCTGTTAGAATCGGGCGTCAGCGGCGACGCAGAAACGCGAAATTATGGTCGTAGTCGCGCACCCAGATGCGCGGCGGCAAGTCCCCGAGTGGTCGATAGTCAAACCAGTGCGCCGCCGCCTCTTCGAGGAGCGAGGGATGCACGCGCGTCCCGTTCCATCCGAGCACGAGAATGCCGCCTTCGACCAAAGTATCCGCACATGCCGCAAGCACGGCGCGCTGGTGCGAGAAGCGATTGACACCGAAGCCGAGGACGCCGGTCATCACGATGCTGTCGAATGTGACGCCGGGAATCAGGTCGCCAACCGCGCCGATGCAGCCGGTGGCATGACGACCGGGTGCGCCGAAGGAAGCCGCAGCGGGATCGATGTCGAGCGTCCAGCAGGTGCCGCCACCCGATTCGAGCATTGCATAATAATCGGCGGTGTAGGCCCGGACGCCGACGAACAATATGTTGCCACCGCGCCGTGCAACCTCGGGGAAAATGCCCTCGCGGAGCACTGCGCGGTCGGGCGCAGCGGCGATATCGGCGGCGCGCTGTTCGGCAGTCATGCCAAGGCGACGCACGAGTTTGCGAACCGCACCTGATCGTGGAGCGACCAGCGGCGTTTCGAGCCAGGCCTGCCGTGGCCGCGTTGCGTGCCACCCGGGCGTGCGCATCCCGGCTGCACGCGGCGCTGTCGCATCGATCAACTGGCTTGCCATGTCGCTCAGGTCCCCACCCGTTTCGCCGCGCTATCTCGGTTCTGACCGGTTAGCTCACCTGCGATGTAACATGCGCGAAACAATGCTGGCTGGCAAAGGGAATCACGTGGCAGGCCCGCGATTAGCCTTTGAACAATCCGCCAAGAATGCCGCGGACAAGCTGTCCGGCAAAGCCACCACTGCTCGACCGTCCCCTGCCTCCGCCGAATACGGCACGCGTCACTTCATTGGCGACCGCACGGCCCATGCTCGACGACGCCGACCGGGTGGCAGACTTGAGGACATTGTCCATCATCGTTGGTTTGGCCGCTTCCTTCGCAGCGACGGCGGCCTGACGGTCGGCTTCCTTTTGTGCCGCCATCTGCTGGCGTGCCGCTTCCTTGGCAGCAATCGCATCGGTCTTGGCTTGCGCTGCCGCCGTTTTCGCGGCCTCGTCGGACGCTTGGGCCTGTGCTGCCGCTGCTGCGGCCTCGCTCGACTTTGCGACGAGAATTTCTTCCGCCGAATGCCGGTCGATCAGCGTGTCGTATTTGTCGCCAATGGCATCGGTCGCGATCATCACGCCGCGTTCCTTGGCATCGAGCGGGCCAACGCGGCTGGCGGGTGGCTTGATGAGGGTGCGCTCGACCGGGGTCGGCGACCCGTCAGGTTGGAGCAAAGAGACCAATGCTTCACCGATCTTGAGTTCGGTAATGACGGTTGCAACGTCGACGCCCGGATTGGCGCGAAATGTCTCTGCGGCTGCCCTGACCGCTGACTGGTCGCGCGGGGTAAAGGCGTTCAGCTTGTGCTGGACACGGTTGTTGAGCTGGCCAGCGACAGTGTCGGGGATGTCGATAGGGTTCTGGGTGATGAAATAGACCCCGACTCCTTTGGAGCGGATCAAGCGGACGACCTGTTCGATTTTCTCCAGCAACGCCTTGGGCGCGTCGTTGAACAGCAGATGCGCCTCGTCGAAAAAGAAGCATAATTTGGGATTTTCGGGATCGCCGATTTCTGGAAGCGTCTCGAACAGCTCGCTCACCAGCCCCAGCAGGAACGTCGAATAGAGCTTGGGCGACGCCATCAATTTGTC
>JANNCK010000340.1:0-3266 GCA_031386545.1 Sphingomonadales bacterium | reverse complement strand
CACGCGTGAAGGTGCGCGCGCCGCCGGATCGAGCAGCGCATCGACATCGGCCTTGTCGAGCCACATATCGGTCAGCGGATCGAGCGAATGGCCGGTCGCGACGGCCTGTGCCAGAAAAATGCCGTTAATCCCGCCCGCGCTGGCACCCGCGACAATATCTGCAAGCACGCGCAGCTTTGTACCGGTCGCGCTCTCGATAGTGCGGAGCAGATCGAGATAGGCGGCCTCGACCGGTTCGTCGGGCGGCGAGCCATCGTGAAAGGCGCGGCTCGCCCGGGCGAGGTGCCAGACCTCTTTGGTGATGCCGTGCATGTACACGGCCAGGCTGATCCCGCCGTAACATATCAAGGCAAGGCGGAGTTCTTTTTCGCGCATGGTGACAACGCTAGGATTTAGCACAGCTAAATCCAGCCCTAGTTGCGGCGCGGACGGTCGCGCCACGGCGGGGACCGACGACACGGGCTGTGTCCGGGGCGAAGCGAGTGCGTCGCGCCCTGAAAATTTTTCGCTGTCCTACACACCCCGCCATGTGATTTAGCATGTGCAATGGCAACCGACACCGAAGATACCCGGATCGAAAAACTGATCGCGCGCTGGCTGGGCCGCGAGGGCGGGGCGGAGCGCGCCAATTACGTCATGTTCCTCAACGAGTTCTGCACCGCGCTCGACCTGCCGATGCCCGATCCGAAGGGCGGTGGCCTTGGCGATTACGAATATGAGGCCCCCGTCAAATCCGAAGTCGTGTTCGGCAGCGGCGGTACCAAACGCATCGACCTGTACAAGCGCGGGCATTTCATCCTCGAAGCCAAGCAAAGCCAGCTGAAAGACGGCGAAACCATGCCCGAAGACCCGCCCGAACCGGCGGGCGAAACCATTTTCGATCTGTTCGGCACACCCATCGGCGTTGCCGCGCCGAAACAGGCAAGAGTGCCACGTTACGACCGGCTGATGTCGTCGGCACGGATTCAGGCGCTGCGTTATGCACTGGCGCTGCCCGATGGCCATGCGACCCCGCCGTTCGTGATCGTCGCCGACATCGGACGCGCGTTCGAGCTGTATTTCGACTGGACCGACAACGGGCGCGGCTATGCGTTTTTTCCCGACGCGCAAAGCTATCGCATCACGCTGGAGGCGCTACGCGACCCTGAAAACCGCAAGCTACTGCGCGGCATCTGGACCGATCCCGCCAGCGTCGACCCGCGCAAACGGGCGGTCGTGGTTACCCGCGACATCGCCACCCGGTTGTCGCGGGTCGCCGCCAATCTGGAACAGGAACAGCGCACGGCGAACCCGACGCGGTCGGACGGCGAGGTGTCGCTGGGCATCGAGGCGACCTCGCTGTTCCTGATGCGCGTGCTGTTCTGCATGTTTGCCGAGGATGTGGAATTACTGCCGAAGGGCAAATTCACCGGCTTCCTCGACCTGTCGCGCGAACGGTCGATGCTGTGGTGGCGCACCGGCCTGACCGAACTGTGGTCGAAAATGAACGATCCGGTCGAGCTCAACCGGTTCTGGAGCGAGGGCGACGCCATTGTCCGCCATTTCAACGGCAATTTGTTCCAGTCGGCGCGGGTGTACGACGTTGAAAAGGAATTTCGCGGCGAACTCCACGCCGCCGCGCAGCAGGATTGGCGCGCGGTCGAACCGGCGATTTTCGGGACATTGCTCGAACAAGTCCTGACCAGCAGCGACCGCGCCAAGCTGGGCGCGCATTATACCCCGCGCCCCTATGTCCAACGGCTGATTTCGGCGACGTTCGGCGAATTGCTGACGGCGGAATGGGGGAAGGTCGAGGGGGAGGTGAGTGCGCTGCTTAATTCCTCCCCGGAACGGGGAGGTGGCGGCCCGCTTGGGCTGACGGAGGGGCCTCTCCACGCGAAAAGCAGTTCGGGCGGCGACGCCCCTCCGTCGGCTTTGCCGCCACCTCCCCTTTCCGGGGAGGAATTGGCCCTCGCCACCCTCTCCGCTTTCCACGACCGACTGGCCAATCTCCGCATTCTCGACCCCGCCTGCGGCACCGGCAATTTCCTGTATGTGGCAATGGAGGAAGTGCTGCGGCTGGAGGGGCAGGTGCTGGGCCTTGCCGCGCAACTGGGGCATCCGCTGACGCCGCGCATCCACCCCAACCAGTTTCTGGGGCTGGAGCTGAACCCGCGCGCGGCGGTGATTGCCGAACTGGTGCTGTGGATCGGCTGGTTGCGGCACAGGCTTGCCAACCATCCCGAAGCCATCGGCGATCCGGTGTTGCCGACGCTCGACAACATCAACGGCGGGACGCACGGCGGGTTCGACGCGGTGCTGCGCCGGACGGCGACCGGCGAGCCGGATACGGCAAATCCGCTGGTGCCCGATTGGCCCGCCGCCGATTTCATCGTCGGCAATCCGCCGTTTATCGGTGGCAAGGATATTCGTGCCCAATTGGGCGGCGATTATGCCGAAAGCCTGTGGAAAGCGAACCCGCGCGTGCCGCCGTCCGCCGATTTCGTCATGCACTGGTGGGACCATGCCGCGCATTTGCTGACTGCGCCGGGAACGCGGCTGGTGCGGTTCGGGTTTGTGACGACGAACAGTATTACGCAGACGTTCAGTCGAAGGGTGATCGAGCGGTATCTAAGTCCTCCCCGGAACGGGGAGGTGGCGGCGAAGCCGACGGAGGGGCCGCTCGACACGCGAACCGATGCTCATGCGACGAGCGACCCCTCCACCCCTCGCCAAGCGGCGAGCGGTCCCCCTCCCCGTTCCGGAGAGGAATTAGGGGGCCTCACCCTCCGCTACGCCATGGCCGACCATCCGTGGACCAAGGCGTCGAAGGACGCCGCCGCCGTCCGTATTGCGATGACGGTCGCGGCCAGAGCAGACGACGGCGAAGACGCGGAGGGCCAGTTGCTCACCGTCACCCGCGAAGCCGCGCTCGACCGTGACGATCCGGTGATCGAGACGGTTACGAGCACCGGGCGGATCAATGCCGACCTGACCGTGGGCAGCGATCTGGCGAGTGTCGTGCCGCTGAAAGCAAACGAAGGGCTGGGCTATCGCGGTGTCCAGTTGATCGGCGCGGGGTTCATCGTGTCGCCTGCCGAGGCGGTGGTGCTGGGGCTGGGCAAGCGCGCGGGCCTCGACGTGCATATCCGCCCCTATCGCAACGGACGCGACCTGCTCCAGAACTCGCGCGGGGCACTGGTGATCGACCTGTTCGGGCTAACCGAGAAGGAGGTGCGGACGCAGTTTCCCGAGGTTTATCAGCATGTGCTGACGGCAGTGAAACC
>JANNCK010000303.1:0-5648 GCA_031386545.1 Sphingomonadales bacterium | reverse complement strand
CAAAATCTCGACCAAACCCTTCCACATCTCGGTCTTTCGCCGCGACCGCGACGGCGGCGGGTATGATGTGGTGCGCAATGTCTATGTGCCGTTGATTATCAACGGACGGCGCTGGGGCGATTTGGAGATCGCTTACCGGGTGGATTGAACCTCGGTCGGTCGCTGGACGAGCGAGACCAGCACAAACGAGATGATCATCAGCAGGTACCAGGCACCAAGCTTCATCGGCGACACTATCGTCCAGCCATGCCTTTGGTCCGGATAGAGCCACGCATTCGAAAATGTCGCCAGATTTTCAGCGAACCAGATGAAGAGCGCGACAAGCAAAAATCCAAGCAATAGTGGCATCCGACGGTGCATACGGAACGACCGGAACCTGACACCGGTACGCCAGAACAGCACGGCGATAATCGCAAACAGGGCGATCCGGATATCAGGCAACCAGTGATGCGCAAAAAAATTCACATAGATGAGTGTTGCCAGCACGATCAGCAGATTGCGGGCGGGGAAATGGTCGAAGCGGAAATCGAAAATACGCCACACCCGCGCGAGATAGCTGCCGACGCTGGCGTACATGAAGCCGGAGAATAGTGGAACGTCTCCGACGCGGAGCAACGACGGTTCGGGATAGGTCCATGAGCCAGCCGCCGTTTTGAACAACTCCATGACGGTACCGATGATGTGAAAAGCGAGGATGACCTTCGCCTCGTCCCAGCTTTCGAGCTTGAACCGCAGCATCGCAATCTGGATAGCCAGCGCGGCAAGCGTCAGAAAATCGTAGCGGGCGAGCGGTGCGTCCTTCGGGTAGAAAAGGTGCGTGCCCATCAACAGGGCAAGCATCAGTGCGCCGAACAGACATGCCCAGCCTTGTTTGAATCCGAACAGCAGAAATTCATAGGTAAACGCTTGAAAACCAGGCTTCGGCGTCCAGCTTTCGAGCCGTGCCCGGATGGTGGCGAAGCGGGTCGCGCCCTGCCCCCGCAGCGCCACCGAGCTAGACCTTCGCGCCCTGTCGCCGGGCCATGAATGCCAGCCGTTCGAACAGCATCACATCCTGCTCGTTCTTGAGCAGCGCACCGTGCAGCGGCGGGATCGCCTTGCTCGGGTCGCGTGACTGGAGGACGTCGAGCGGCATATCCTCGTTCAGCAGCAGTTTCAGCCAGTCGAGCAACTCGCTCGTGCTCGGCTTTTTCTTGAGGCCCGGCACGTCGCGGACCTCGTAAAAAATATCCATCGCCTTGTTGACGAGGATTTTCTGGATGCCGGGAAAATGGACGTCGATAATGGCCTGCATCGTGTCGAGGTCAGGGAATTTGATGTAGTGGAAGAAGCACCGGCGCAGGAACGCGTCGGGCAATTCCTTTGCATTGTTCGACGTGATGACGACGATCGGGCGCTCCTTGGCCGCAATCGTCTCGTGCGTTTCGTAAACGTCGAACGACATGCGGTCGAGCTCCTGCAACAGATCGTTGGGGAACTCGATGTCGGCCTTGTCGATCTCGTCGATCAGCAGAACCGGCAGCTGCGGCGATGTAAACGCCTCCCACAATTTGCCCTTGCGGATATAGTTGCGGATGTCGTGGACGCGCTCGTCGCCGAGCTGGCCGTCGCGAAGCCGCGCGACCGCGTCATATTCGTACAGTCCCTGATGCGCTTTGGTCGTCGATTTCACATGCCATTCGATCAGTGGTGCGTTCACGGCCTTGGCAATTTCGTGCGCGAGGACGGTCTTACCGGTGCCCGGCTCACCCTTGACGAGCAGCGGGCGGCGCAGGGTGACAGCGGCATTGACCGCGACCTTCAGGTCATCGGTGGCGACATAGTCGGCGGTTCCGGTAAATTTCATGCGCGCTATGTCCTTTGACGTGAACGTAAAGTCACACGTCGGTTAGGACAGGTCGGCGCGGACGCCAAGCAGTTTAGTCGCCCTTTTAGTCGTCGATGCGGGCGTTGGCGCGGGTTTCGAGTAAATCCCACAACCCCCGGTGCTGGGTAACGATCTGTTGACCGCCGAAAAGGACGGCGCGTTCCAGAGCGGCGGTTTCTGCAGCGGCTTCGGCAAAGGCCCCGAGTGTGCTTACCGGCGGCAATGTCCCGGCAGGCAGCTCGACGCCAAAGCGTTTTGCCGAAGCATCGATAACGCAACGAATCGCATGCCAGTCGAGCGCAAGCGCAATGGCCGCGCCCAGCGCACAGCCCTGTCGTTCGGATTGTGCCAGCATATCGATAGCGTGATGCTGGGCAATGACACTGGCCTCGGTCTCGGCCTGCCCGGGTGTGCTGGGGATGGGGCCGGCGGCAACCACGACCCGGCCCAGCGCCTCGCGCTCGGCCGCAAAAGCATCAGCAAGTGCAAACAATGTTTTGCGCGCCGACGGCGACAGCATTCGTGTCGCGGCATGATCGATAACACCGGGGTGGCGACCGTGCAGCATCGACAGGTGATGCAAAGCATCGGCGGCGTTGCGCGCATCGCGCGCGGAATCGAGCGAGAGCAATGACCGGACATGCGGATGCGACGCTGATGCCTCGCGGACGACCAGCGTCGTAAACGCCGATGCCTCCTGGCTAATTACTGATACCGATGCCGATTTGGTCGCCATGTAAAACCTTCCTGACCGAACTTGGCCACTTCTGAACCCTCTGCCTAACCGAAGGGCGTAAAGACCCGGTTGAGACGGCGTTAGCTATATGGGAAGGATTGCGGATTGGACCGGGATGAGGCACGCCCTGCCCCATGTTCCTGAACTTTCTCGACGAGCTGCGCGCGGCGGGCATTCCTGCCAGCTTGAAAGAACACCTGGTTCTGCTTGAGGCGCTCGATGGCGACGTAATCGACCGGACGCCGGAGGAGTTTTATTACCTCGCCCGCGCGACCTATGTGAAGGACGAAGGGCTGATCGACAAGTTCGATCAGGTTTTTGCCAAAGTTTTCAAGGGGATTGCGACGACCTATGGCGAACAGCACGGCGAAGTCCCCGCTGATTGGTTACGCGCAGTTGCCGAGAAATTCCTGACCCCGGAAGAAATGGCCGAAATTGAAAAACTCGGTAGCTGGGAAGATCTGATGGAGACGCTGCAAAAGCGGCTCGACGAACAAAAGGAACGGCACGAGGGCGGCAATAAATGGATCGGCACTGGTGGCACTTCGCCGTTCGGCAACAGCGGTTTTAACCCGGAAGGCGTCCGCATCGGTGGCGAATCCAAGCACAAGCAGGCCGTCAAAGTCTGGGACAAGCGCGAATTCAGAAATCTTGATTCGACCAAGGAGCTGGGCACCCGCAATATCAAAATTGCCCTGCGCCGCCTGCGCCGTTTTGCCCGCGAGGGGGCGGCAGACGAACTTGACCTTGATGCCACGATCAACGGCACCGCCCGGCAGGGCTGGCTCGACATCCACATGCGGCCAGAACGGCATAATGCCGTCAAACTGCTGCTGTTCCTTGACGTCGGTGGCTCGATGGACCCGCATATCAAGCTGTGTGAAGAGCTGTTCAGTGCAGCGACTTCCGAGTTCAAGAACATGGAATTTTTCTACTTCCACAACTGCCCTTATGAGGGCGTGTGGAAGGACAACCGGCGGCGCTTTGCCGAGCGCACGCCGACGTGGGATGTCCTCCACAAATTCGGGCATGATTATAAACTGATCTTCATCGGCGACGCTTCGATGTCGCCGTATGAAATCTCGCATCCCGGTGGTTCGGTCGAACATTTCAACGAGGAATCCGGGGTCACCTGGATGCAACGGCTGACCACGACCTATCCGGCGGCGGCGTGGCTCAATCCTGTCCCTGAAACGCACTGGGGCTATTCACAGTCGATCGCGCTGTTGCGGGAACTGATGAACGACCGGATGTTTCCGCTGACTTTGGGCGGGCTCGACGATGCGATGCGGGCGTTAACGCGGAAAAACTGAGTGCTGACTAGATTTGCAGGGGTGCGCTTTCGTCACCGGCTTGCCTGAGCTTGTCGAAGAGTGTTCTTACTTCTGAAATTGCTCAAACAAGGAAAAGGTTTCGACCAGCGCAGCCAAGTCGGTGGTGTTGAGCGATCAGACTTGAAAGGCCTTCAACTCACGCAGAGAATGCGAACAGCGGCGTGTCGAGGGACAGTTGCGCTTTGGCCATATAGGTACGCGCAAGCGTCATGCGGCGCTCGCGCGCCGCTGGCGTAAGGGCGCGCTGAGCCGCCGCTTTTTCGGACGCGGCGCGTCGCTGGTAGTAACGGTAATCCGATTCCACGACGCCCCCCGACCCAGTTTGGCGCAATTGATTGCGACAGACGTATTGCGATTCGGAGCAGAGTCAACGACCGCACCAACCACGTTGAAAATGCTGAAAATTCTTTTTGAAAATTTCAGTATCGTAAATAGTTTTTGCGAATCGCTTGCCATTCCGATTCGTCAGGTCGGGTCAAAGCGTCCAGATCGCCAGCTACGGCAGCCGCGCTATCAACCCATTCGCGCAAAGCAGGGCCACCGTTGATAACGTCGATCGCCAGCTTGCCGAATTCATACTCATACGGGAAATCGCGCCACAGCGGATAGTCCGGGTAGAGCGTGCGGATCGCCTTGAACGCCAGTGCCTGCACCCGCCACGGCCGGAACGCAGCATGGTCGTAACCCGAACCCTCGGCATGGATGTGCAGCCCGTGGCAGAGCGCGCCGGCATGTTTATGAAAAGTCGGCTCGAACGAAATTTCGCGTAATATGCACCCGGCCAGCCACTGTGGTGCGAACCGGCGCATCTCGGCAAGCACAGCGCGGGCATCAATATCGGGCGCGCCGAACAGTTCGAGCGGACGCGTCGTCCCCCTGCCCTCGCTCAGCGTCGTACCCTCCAGCATTACCGTCCCGGCATAGGCACGCGTCATGTTGACGTTCGCGGCGTTGGGACTGGGGTTGATCCAGATCCGGTCAATTGGCCATCCGAAACCGGGCGCTGCTTCGGGGGCATAGCCCTCCATTTCGATCACCCGGTAATCGACGTCGAGCTTATAGTGGTCGATGAACCAATAGCCGAGTTCGCCCAATGTCATGCCGTGGCGCATCGGCATCGGCCCTGCACCGACAAAACTCTCCCAGCCGGGCAGCAAAGTCAGCCCCTCGACAGGTCGCCCCGCCGGGTTCGGTCGGTCGAGCACCCACACCGATTTGCCATGTTCGGCAGCCGCTTCAAGCACATAGAGCAGGGTCGTGATAAACGTATAGATGCGGCAGCCGACGTCCTGCAGGTCGATCAATATCGTGTCGAATGTCCCCATTGACTGTCCGGTCGGGCGGCGGACTTCGCCATAAAGGCTGAACACAGGGATGCCGTGGACAGGGTCGGTGAAGTCGGGCGACTCCATCATATTGTCCTGCTTGTCACCGCGCAGTCCGTGCTGCGGGCCAAATGCGGCGGTGACGTTGAGGCCTATGGCGACCAGCGCGTCTAGCGAATGGGTCAGGTCGACCGTGACAGATGCGGGATGCGCGAGCAGCGCGATGCGCTTTCCTTCGAGCGGGGCGCGGAGGGTGGGGTCTGCGAGCAGCCGGTCGATACCGAAGTTCATATGCGGGGGCTTAGTAGCAAAAAAGGGGCTTCGACAAGCTCAGCCAAGTCGGTTTAGGAGGGCGGCTCTCCTGACCCGACTTGGCTGAGCTTGTC
>JANNCK010000280.1:0-3454 GCA_031386545.1 Sphingomonadales bacterium | reverse complement strand
GTGTTCGGCCAGAACGATGCCATCGAAAAGCTCGCCTCGGCGATCAAGCTCAGCCGAGCAGGGCTGCGCGATCCCGACAAGCCCATCGGCAATTACCTGTTCACCGGCCCGACCGGCGTCGGCAAGACCGAGGTCGCGCGCCAGCTCGCCTCGATCATGGGCATTCCGCTGCAACGCTTCGACATGTCCGAATATATGGAGCGCCACAGCGTGTCGCGGCTCATCGGTGCGCCCCCGGGCTATGTCGGCTTTGACCAGGGCGGCTTGCTCACTGACGCGATCGACCAACAGCCGCATAGCGTCCTGCTGCTCGACGAAATCGAAAAGGCGCATCCTGACCTGTTCAACATCCTGTTGCAGGTCATGGATCACGGCCGCCTGACCGACCAGCACGGCAAGTCGGTCGATTTCCGCAACGTCATCCTGATTATGACGACCAATGCGGGCGCAAGCGATATGGCGCGCGAGGCCGTCGGCTTCGGCGCAATGACGCGCGAGGGCGAGGATGAAGAGGCGGTGAAAAAGATGTTCACCCCTGAATTCCGCAATCGCCTCGATGCCATCGTCCCGTTCGGCTATCTGCCGACCGAAGTCGTTGCACGCGTCGTCGACAAGTTCATCCTGCAGTTGGAACTCCAGCTTGCCGACCGCGAGGTCCACATCAAGCTCGATGACGATGCCAAGGAATGGCTGACCGCCAAGGGCTATGACAAGCTCTACGGCGCACGTCCGATGGGCCGCCTGATCCAGGAAAAGATCAAGCAACCGCTCGCCGAGGAACTGCTGTTCGGCAAACTCGTCCACGGCGGCGAAGTGATGGTCCACCTGAAAGACGACCCCGAAAAGGGCAAGTCACTCAGCTTCGAAATCACGCCTGCGGCCCCGAAAAAGGGCAAGAAGGGCGGGAAGGCGAAAGTGGGTGTGGGGGTTTAATCCACGTTGCGCTTCTCCCTAAAAAGTAAAACTATTTGGGCAGCCGGCGCACTTGCGTTGGCTGCCCTCTTCGTTGGTGCCTGGCAGCTAAGCAAGGCACGTTGCTTGCAGGTCGTCGGCAGCGTTACCTGCCACATCGCAACATCAGAAAAGATTGTTGCCCTATCGTTCGATGATGGACCAACTCCGCAGGGGATCGACGCCGTTCTACCCGTGCTCGACCGCTATGGTGTAAAAGCGACATTCTTCCTGATCGGCAAACAGATCGAACGCCATCCGGGCCAAGCGCGGCGGCTCGTCGCGGCGGGGCACGAACTGGGCAACCACAGCTTTTCACACACATGGATGCTAGGGAAATCGGCAACAACATATGACAGCGAGATTGCGCGCACCGACACATTGCTCAAGTCCGAGGGTGCCATTCGTCCCACGCTTTTTCGTCCGCCATTCGGAAAGCGCCTGATTGGTCTGCCGCTGGCCGTCGAACGAAACGGCTACTTGATGGTCACTTGGGACGTAGAAGACGATGCCAAGGGCGCGGTCACGCCGCGTGCCTACGCCGACCACATTCTCTCGCAGGTCGGTCCCGGATCAATCATCCTGATGCACCCGATGTCGCGGGAGAACGAGACCGCGCGCGCTGCGCTCCCACTGGTTCTCGATGGTCTTGCCGCACGCGGAGTTCGCGTTGTGCCCGTCGGGGAATTGTTGGGATTACAGTGACATTGGCGACAGTCCTGCAACCGACAAGAGGACACCCAATAGGGTGTCCCCGGGATTTCCCTGCGTTTGTCCTGCCTTTAGCAAGCGTGCGTTGCGGTGCGGCCGTTACTGCGTTATAACATGCGTATGAACATGCCGCTCAAACTTACGAAAATAGGAAACTCCACCGGTGTTATCCTGCCGAAGGAGCTGCTCGCGCGGTTGCGGGTTGAGCTGGGCGACACGATTTATGCCACTGAGACCCCTGACGGCGTGCGGCTGACGGCATCGAACCCCGGCTTCGAAGCCAAGATGGCCGCGGCGGAAAAGATCATGCGCGAGGATCGCGACATCCTCCGCGTCCTTGCCCAGTAAATTACTGCCGTGACCGATACCCAACGCACCGAGCCAATCTGGCTCGACGCTACCGATGCGCTTGCCATTCACGACCGCCAGCTCGCCGAGCATGGCGGCGGTACGGACGTGCGCGACATCGGGATGCTCGAATCGGCGCTCGGTCACCCAGTCAACCAATGGCATTATGGCGAGAACGACCCGGCGGCACTGGCAGCGGCCTATGCGTTCGGCGTCGCGCGCAATCACCCGTTTATCGACGGTAACAAGCGCACCGCATGGGTGGTGGCGCGCCTGTTCCTTGCGCTCAACGGGCATAGCCTCGTCTTCCTGGCACAGGATGCCATCGCGACTGTCCTCGCCCTCGCTACCGGTGACCTTGCCGAGGATGAACTGGCCAACTGGTTCCGCACCCGCCTCTAATAATCGCGCCACCTGAACCGATGTTCATTGCACAGCCATGTTCCGTCACTATCTGTAACACTGTCGAAACGAAGGGGCGGCGACTGACATGCTGAGGCGTAACAGAATATTGACCGTCATGCTGGCAGGCCTCGCATTGGCCGCTTTTTCAAACGGCGGCGGCGCGCAGTTGAAACTTGCGTTTGAAAACCGCGCCGATCCCAATCCCCGCCAGGTCGCGATGGGCGTCGAGCTCGCGGGGCTTTGCCTCGGCGTCGTCATCAGCTGGAGCGAGCGTCTGCGCCCCGCCATCGGTTAACGCTCCGGCCCGGCTTTACAAAACGATCCGCAGCCCCAGTTTAGCCGCCATCGTCTCGCCGACCTGACGATCAAGCGTGTGGATTACCGCACCGTTGAGCAGGGCGCGCGGGGTCAGGCGATAATCGAGACCGAGACCCACTTCTTCCCATGTCGCCTTGATCGCGCTGTCACCGATGGCGCGGACAAAACGCGTGCCGAACGAGCCGAATTCGCGCGGGCGGCCACCCGTGCTGGTTGCAGCGACGACCGAGCCGAACGCCAGCGCCCGAAACCGGTTTTCGGTGCCGAAACGATGCGACACAACCGCACCGACCGTTCCCGTCAGTCCGGTATCGGCATTGTCGGTGACATAGGGGTTGGGGCTTGTTGCATCGACATAACGCGCGCTGTCGATGCGGTTGTAATCGAGCGAAACAAACGGCGTGAACCGCCACGCCTTGGCGATCTGGACGCCATAGGTGCCGGTCATGCCAACGCCCAGCACATTGCCGCTTGGCGTCCACGACCAGCCGAGGATCGAGCGGCGTGTCCGCATCGTGTTGAAACTGCGATGTCCGGCCAACGCCTCGATTTCGAGACTAATTGGTGCGCCGCGCGGCGTTGAAATGGCAATCGCCCGTGAAGTCGCCGCAGTTGACGCCATCACCGACCTATTGAAGCGGGCTTCGTCCGGGAAAACCGGTTCCCAATCGTCGCGCTCGAAAATCATCCGCAACCCAAAGCCATGGGAATCATGTGGCGC
>JANNCK010000235.1:0-11130 GCA_031386545.1 Sphingomonadales bacterium | reverse complement strand
CGCCGCCAGTGTCGTCGCACTGCCGCCCCCCGGCAAGACATTTACGGCAAGCTTGCCGACATCGAACGCCACACCCCCCGTGCGGGTTGCAATCCGCGATGCAGCCTCGACGCGGCGCATCAGCGCATCGGGTCCGGCCCAACTCGCATCCTTGTCGTCGAACCCGGCGGGCGAGCCGGGTTTCCACACTGGCTGGCCAAGCTGGTTCATCAGCCCCGCCACCGCTTGCCCCTCGACTTGCCGCGTACCGACCGCGCGCAGGGCAGAGATCGACCAGTCCCACGGCGTCTTGAATTTGCCGGTACCCGGCGCTGAGACTTCGGGGGCCTCGATCAAAATGCGGTAGAGCGTCGGCAAGTCACCACCCGTCGTCAGGAAACTCGCCGACAGCCGCTCGACCAGCGAAGGCGGCGGCGTATCGCCGGTAAAATGCCGCGCCAGTTTCGTCGCGATATGCGTGGCCGTCGCCGCGCTTGCCGCAAGATCGGACAGCACGGCACGCGCCTGTCCCTCGCCCCCATCGGTATAGCGGCGGCCCATGATCGTTCGGTCACCCGGTTCGTGCAGAGGTGCGGCAAAGACAAATGCGCCCGGCTGTCCGTCCGCCCCGGTCATCCGCGCCAGTGGACCCCGCGTCAGGCCCGCGACGCTCCATCCCGTCATCGCCCGCGCAAATTCGGTTACATCGGCCTGCGTATAGCCCGTCCGCACCCCCAAAGTGTGCAGCTCCATAATCTCGCGCGCGAGGTTTTCGTTGAGGCCAATTTTGCGCCGCCCGCGCGCCGCCACCGCCTGTCCGACCCGGCTGTTCGGGCCAATCGACTGCGCCTGATCGAGGTAAAGCAGCATCGCCGGATGCGTCTCGACCGCGAACAACATGACACTGAATGTGCCCAGCACATGCGGTCGGATTGCCTCGACCTCCAGCAATCCGCCCATCCCGATGATCGGTAATTTGTCGATCGAGATGGCGAAATGGTTCGCCCAGAAATGGACCAGCCGTTCGACAAAGGGTGCCGGACTTTGCAGCGCCGCATTGGCCCGCGCCTCGACCAGCGCGATATATTCACCGCGCGCGACCTGCCGGGCATATCGGCGCGAGGCTCGCAGCGCCTGTTCAACGCTTTCGCCGCTCGCCGCGCCCTTGGCATCGATTGCCATCGTCGCGGCTTGGTCGCCCTTGCCCGCGACTTGCTGGCGATAGGCGCGCGTTTGTTCAAGATAATCGGCCAGCCCCGCCGCCACAGTGGCGCGGGTCGGTGCCGAAGCAAAAGCGGCAGGCTTTGGCTGATACTGACCAAACTGGTCGAGCAACGCCCGCCGCGTATCACGCCCGCGCGCCTCGTCAGGTCGTGCGCCCAGCCCGAAACGGGCGGATGCAGATGCAAAATCGATCATGCGACGGCCTCATGGCGATACGAAGCGTGTCCCTGTCGGACACTCTACGCATTAACGCGCGAGGGCACGATGCCCTTCGGACGAACGATCCCAGTGTCACGCAGACCATATTGCGTTGACAATCTTTCAAATGAGCCGAAGTATTTACGGATGTCGTCAAATAACCCGGATGAACTGCTCACACAACTGCGAGGCGGTGAGAAAAAATTATTCAACAAGTTCTCCGAGCGCATCACCCATGTGGAGGGGTGGCGCCCAGTATTCGGCGTCGTAGCCGTTATCGGCGCAATGACCGCTGCCATTGCCCGCGCAATTCCGGGTGAATGGGGCCTTGGTCTTACGATATTCGGCGCGCTGCTTGCTGCAGGCGGCGGCGCTTTGGTCGTTCTGATGGATTACAAGAAACTCGAAATCTCCCAAGACGCAAAGGACGCACACAAACTTGCCGATAATGCCATAACCGAGTGGGAAGCCTGTAAGCGCGACCTTGCCGCAGAGAAGTCAAACGCCGAGCAGGCTGCAACAGGAGCAACCGCCTTCGATGCAAAACGACTTGCACGGATCGAAGCGATCCGCCTGATGATCGAGAGCATCGAGGCAGCCCTCCTTAGCAACGCCGACGCAGAGACATCCGCACAAAAGCTTTTGATCGCAGCCGTGGGAAATCTCCAGCGTGCGGTGGATTACAACGCGAGTGATTTTCTCACGTTCACAATCTTCAAGATGAGCGGCGAACCGCAAACCGGAAAGATGATCCCTATTGCCAGAGAGTGGACCGATCGCAACCGAGCAGCAGAGGATGGGCGTTCATGGGTTAAAGGTGAGGGTTACACAGGAGTCTTGTGGAACCTTGCCGAGACGAATCCGAAGGCATCGGTCGTCGAGCCTGACACAAGCCTTCCCGGGGTGCGTGAAAAATACCCTGTTACCAATCGAGACGACGAACGCGAGGATCGTTACCTGTCAGTTGCGAGCTTCCCGGTTCTCATCGGTAAAGAGAACCTAATATGGGGCGCGGTGACAGCGACGAGCGACCGTCGCGGTGTCTTCGATCACTCCGGAAATATGGCACGCCAAAGCGTAGAGGCAGTCCGTGATGTAGCACTCGCGGCGAGCCTTCTGGCAAAATTGCGGAGCAAACAAACCGCCTAACTGTGTTCGGCTCTTGTTCACGTCTTGAGACTATGAGATACGCGAGTACACGCACTTGAGGACGGATGACATGTCGGAAATCGAGAAGCTTGAAGCGGAATACCGATTATTGGCGACGAGCGTGATCTATGCGGGATTCGAAGGAGACGTCGATCCTTTGGAGCGAGAGCGGCTCGAACAGCTTTCGAAAGAACTGATTCGACGCAACGCTGCGAGTTTTTCCAGCGTTTCGAACACCGGTGAGTTAGCTTCGGCTTAGTAGCGAAGATCGCCCCCCCCTCAAAACCCCTCAGGCATCTCCACCGGTCCCACCACTTCCCGATACCGCGCAATCGCGTAGCGGTCGGTCATCCCGGCGATGAAATCACCGATGTGGCGGCTGCGGGCGGGGTTGGTTTCGGGCAAAGTTTCCCGCCACTCTTCGGGCAAGCGGGTCGGGTCGTCGCGATAGGCCGCGAATAACCCCGCGATCAACTGCTGTGCGCTTTCGGCAACGTCCATCTGGCGGGGGTGGTGATAGAGTTTTTCGTACATAAACCGTTTCAACGCGCGTTCTTCCCCGGCCATCGCCAGCGAAAAACCCGACAAGGACGTGCCAGCGGCGCGAACCTCGGCAACGCTGGCAACGCCCGCATTTGCTGCCCGCGCGCGGGTTTCGTCGATCACATCATTGACCATAACCCCGATCTGCTGGCGGATGAGTTCGGCGCGCAAGCGGCGCGGCGGCACATCGGGGTAGCGACGCAATACCGCCGCCCAACCGCGCCCGACCATAGGCAGTGCGACCAGCTCGTCGAAATCGATCAATCCCGCCCGCAACCCGTCGTCGATGTCGTGGTTGTCATAGGCAATATCGTCCGCAATCGCCGCGACCTGCGCCTCCAAACTTGGCTGCCCTCCCAGATCAAGCGGAAACGCCGCATCGACCGCCGCCAGCGCCCAACCAGGTGTCGCGACGGGGCCATTATGCTTCGCCAATCCCTCCAGCGCTTCCCAGCTCAGGTTCAATCCCCGCCAGCGCGGATAGGGCGAGTCAATGAGGCTAAGGCTCCGTAGCGTGTGACCATTATGGTCGAACCCGCCGACGCCGTGCATCGCCATTTTCAGCGCATCTTCGCCTGCATGGCCGAACGGCGGATGACCGATGTCATGGGCAAGGCACAGGGCCTCGGTCAGATCCTCGTCGAGGCCGAGCGCCCGGGCAATCGTGCGGCCAATCTGCGCGACTTCCAGACTATGGGTCAGACGGACACGAAAATGGTCGCCGTCGGGCGCGACAAACACCTGCGTCTTGTGGCGCAGGCGACGAAAACTGATCGAATGGATGACGCGGTCACGGTCACGCTGGAATGCAGTGCGCGGGCCACGGACTTCGCCCAAAGTTTCGAAATTCTGGCGACCCCGGCTGAGCGCCGGATCACTGGCGAGGATTGCCAGCGACCTCATCGCGCGCCGATCTTGTCGACTTCCTCGCCCGCATCGCTGCTATAGGTCATGGCGCTGACCCCATTTTTGGCAAGCTTACCGACCAGTTCGCGCGCCGCCGCTGCCGACTTCATTGGACCGACCAGAATGCGGTTTGTTGCCTTATACGGCGCGGACCAGCCCGACAGCCCCTTCAGCGCCGCCTCGTTATCCGAGCGGATACGTTTAAGTGTGATGCCCAAGCCACTGTCATTGCGCCCCGTCGCTACCTGCACCCAGACGCGCGCCGGGTTGCGTTTGGCCGCCGCTGCTTTCTCGGCCTTCTCGCGCTTGTCGGCTTCTTCCGCCGCGGTTTGCGCCGCAAGCTGTTCCATCTTTTTGCGGGCCGCCGCGCGGGCGCGCCGCAGTTCAACGGCATTGGGAAGTGCCACGGTCGTTTCAGCCTCGCGCTCGATACCGTCGAGCAGTCCGGCAAGCCGCGCCACCGGGGCCATAGTCGCAGATGTCGGAACGGGGCCGGCGACTGATTCCGTAACAGGTGTTGCCACGGCAAGCGGGGTGACTTGCGCGATCGCGATCGGGGTTGGAACGACAGGCGTCGGAGTCGGAAGAACGGCAGGGGCCGTCAAAACGGTGCTAGCGACAGCCGGAGGCCCGACAAGTGGGCGCACGCCGTCAGGCGGTGGCAGCACGCCGTTCGCGACCCGTGTGACCTGAACATTTTCGCCGCGTGCTTCGGGGGGAAGCCGTGCGGGATCAACGGGACCGATCCGGTCACCGATCCGTCGGCCGAACGCTGCAGTTTCCCGCTCCTCTGAAGTGAACCCGGGGGCAGGTTTTGGCGAGGTTGGAATGGCCGAGGGCAGCGGTGGCGAATATCCATTCACTGTCGGCGCAGCGGCTGCATCCTGCCCCGGCCTTCGGCGTGGTTCACGCGAGTCCGCCATCGCGACGCGCGTCGGCAGCGTATCGACCGAACGTGGTCCTAGGGGTTCGCCAGCCGGGATCAAGCCCGCATCGCTCGACACCACTGGTGCCCGCGGCATCACGCCAAGAAACGGATCGCCGGTCTGAACCGCCAGCTGGGTACCATCGGCTGGCACGGTCCCGAAATTCACGGCATGGGCCCGTTCAGCCGCGTTAAGCCCGCCAAGCCGCGACAGCATTGGTGCCATCGCATTCGCCATCGCGGGCACCATCAACTGGCGCGCCACCGCGTTCGCGCCTGACACATCGCCATTCATAGCCATGATGAACGACCGCGCCCGCCATGCGCCCTGATCCTGCTTGCGGAGTAGCGGATCGAGTATCGCCATCGCGCCCGCACGGTCACCCGAGATACCCAGCGACAGTGCATAGCGGCGAACCAGTTCGTCATCGCGTCCGCGCGTCATGGCGAGCGCATAGTCGCGCTGGGCGCGTTTGCTGTCACCGCGCAGATCATAGGCAAGGCCCCGGTCACGCGCGATGGCGGACTCGGGCACGCCCATCGACATCGCCTGAGCAAAGAGACGCAGGGCGTCGTCGGGCCGCTCGATCATCACGAGCGACGAGCCCAGCCCCGCTTTTACCCGCCCGCTCGACGGCGACACATCCTCGGCACGCGCAAAAAAGCCGAGCGCGGCATTGGCATCGCCCACATCGAGCGCCGCCTGCCCTGCCCCGAGCAAGGCATCGAGATCGCGCGGACTCCCGGCCAATATGCGGATGTAGCGGCCGAGCCGCTCGACCGGATCATTGGGATCGGGAATCGATTGAACCATCTGCACCGGTTGCGCCAGCAGCGGCGACGCCAGTCCAATGACAGCGGCCACAGCAAACAGGGCAATCAAAAACGGCCGTCGCAGGGCGGCTGGCAAGCATGTCATATAAATATATAGCTAGTGCCGCCTGCGATGCCCGACAACCCGAAACCAACACGGCCCCGAACGCAGTTGCGCCGGTCCGCCCCGGCAAAGGGACGAAACCGGTGCAATCGTTGATCGAATTTACTGGTTGTTCTGGCGGTTGAGGAAGCGCGGAATATCAAGCGGATCAGCCTTGGTTTCCGTTTCTTCCGGCTTGATCGCGGTGCGCGCAATGTTCGACATGCGCTCGAACAGCGTTGCCCCAACCGGTGCCTGTGGTGCCGGTGCGGCCTGCGCCGCCGGATCGGGCGTCAGCCAGCGGCTGCCCCCTGATGTCGTCATCGGGTTCGCTGTGACGGCCTGATCGAGCAGTAACTCTTCGCCATCGTCCGCCGCAGCCGTCGTCCCCTCATCAAAATCCTCAACCGCATCGTCGTCAAACCGTACAGCTTCGGCGACAACCGGCTCGTCAAGCACTTCGTCAGCCACATCGGTCAGTTCCAGCGGCTCGGGCGCTTCGAGCGTAATGGCCGGTTCCTCTACCACCACCGGCTCAACCGCCTTGGGCGTCATGACCGGTGCCTTGGGCTTGAGACCCGGGAAAGCAAACACGCGGGCGGGTTCCGGTGCGGTTGCGGCATCGGCCTCGATGCCGGTCGCTACAACCGAAACGCGGATTTTGCCTTCGAGCTCGTTGTTGAACGCCGAACCCCAGATGATGTTCGCATCAGGATCGACCAGTTCCTTGATGTGGCTGGCCGCTTCATCAACTTCCATCAGGCGCATGTCTTCGCCGCCGACTATGGAAACAATCACGCCCTTGGCCCCGCGTAGCGACACGCCGTCGAGCAACGGATTGGCAATCGCCTTTTCTGCGGCTTCGATGGCGCGGTTGTCACCTGACGCTTCGCCGGTGCCCATCATCGCCTTGCCCATTTCACCCATCACAGAACGGACGTCGGCGAAGTCGAGGTTGATGAGGCCCGGCATTATCATCAGGTCAGTAATGCCGCGCACGCCCTGTTGCAGCACCTCGTCGGCCATCTGGAACGCTTCTTTGAAGGTCGTCGACGGGTTGGCGATCAGGAACAGATTCTGGTTCGGAATGACGATCAGCGTGTCGACATGCTTTTGCAGTTCGGCAATGCCTGCCTCGGCCGATTTCGAGCGACGCGAGCCTTCAAAAGCAAAGGGCTTGGTCACAACGCCGACGGTCAATATGCCCTTGTCGCGCGCGGCCTTGGCAATCACCGGTGCGGCACCTGTACCGGTGCCGCCGCCCATGCCCGCCGCAATGAAGCACATATGTGCACCCTCAAGCGCCTTTTCGACGTCGATAATGGTTTCTTCTGCCGCCGCTTTGCCGATCTCGGGCCGCGAGCCGGCGCCCAGACCCTGCGTTATCTTGAGGCCCAGCTGGATGCGCCGCTCGGCAGCGCTGGTGTTCAGTGCCTGCGCGTCGGTGTTGGCAACAATGAAGTCGACCCCCTGCACGCCCGACGCGATCATGTTGGCGATGGCGTTGCCGCCCGCGCCGCCGACGCCGATCACGCTGATGCGCGGGCGAAGCTCATCCACCTCGGGTGGCATGAATTCGATGCTCATCGACTGGTCCCCTTATATATGGTGCGGGCGTAACGACTTACCCCCAACCAATTGTGTGTACTGCTGTAAATGCTCTTACCTACCGAATCATCAAAATCACCGGCGCGCAAGCAAAATCTGTCAGTAGCCATAGCGAAATGCCGCCATCAACCGCTTGACAAGTCCACCGCCCGTCGCCCGCGTCACGATCTGGCCACCGCCAGTAGCCCGCAAATCCATCGGATCGGACGCGGCGTAGTGAATCAGGCCCGCCAGCGTTGCGAAACCGGTACCGCTGTGCGCTTCGGGCAGGCCGTTCAATCCGCGCGGTCGACCGAGGCGGACGGCGCGGCCCAGCGCACCCTGCATGTAATCAGCCAGCCCTTTCAATTCGGCTCCACCGCCGGTCAGCACAACCTGTCGTCCGACCGGGCCGGTGAACCCCAGCTCTTTCAGTTCGCGCGCAATTTCGCCAACCAGGTGGTCGAGCCGCTGGCGGATCACTGAAATCAGCTGTGCGCGGGTAATCCGCCCGCCCTCGCCCGCATCGTCCTCCGACGACATTGGCGCGACTTCGATCATGTCGTGGTTGTCGCGCGGGCTGGTGGTGGCTGAACCGTAGAAACACTTCATCCGTTCGGCCTGTTGGCGACGGGTACCAAACGCGCTGGCAATATCGTCGGTTATGTCGGCGCTGCCGAACGGAATCGACGCGAGCCCCACGAGCATTCCGCCCGCAAACAGTGACACATTGGTCAGCCCTGCACCAATCTCGACCAGCGCGACACCCAGTTCGCGTTCTTCCTCGCTCAGGCACGCCATGCCGGTCGCGACCGGCGAAGCGATGATCGATTTCACTTCCAGATGCGCCGAGCGCACACAGAGATCGAGGTTGCGGACCGGCGATCCGTCGGCGGCGACAACGTGAATATCGACGCCCAACGTATCGGCGTGCAGCCCCAGCGGTTTCTTCACCCCCTTCAACCCGTCGAGCGTGTAAAGCGTCGGCTGCGCGTGCAGCACCATCCGGCCTTCGGGGTCGATAGCATTGCGGCCATGGGTCAGCAGATTATCGATGTCCTCCTGCTCGACCCGGTGCCCGCCCAGTTCGACCTCGACCGAGGCGAGATTGCTGACCAGCCCGCCTGCCGAGAAACTGACCCAGACGTCCTCGATATTGGTACCCGCAATGCGCTCCGCCTGCTCGACCGCTTCACGCACCGAGCGCTCGGTCGCATCCATGTCGGCAATATAGCCACGCCGCACGCCCTTGCTCTCGCGCTGGCCGGTGCCGAGCACATTAAGCTGCCCGTCATCACCACGCTCGGCGATCAGCGCAGACACTTTCCACGAGCCAATATCGAGCGCGGTAATCAGTCGGTCGGGGCGCGGTTGGGCCATGGTCAGTCCTCGGAGAATCGTAATTGGAGACAGTCCCCAATTATTTCGGAGATGCATTCACATGCGAACAGACGGCGGGATAATTGGGGACTGTCCCCAATTACGGGCGCGCTGCTAATAGTAGCGAAAGCCCAGCTCACGTCGTGCGTGCCGGGTCGATGGGTTTGTCGGACGGCGGCAAGGTCGCAGGTAGGGTCTTTTTCGGCCCGGGCAGCACGGCCATTTGTTCGGGATTACGCATGTCGAACCGTGCCATGCCGCGTCCGAGCAAGCGTTGCGCCGCGTCAAGTTCGGCAAATTTCTTGAGCGCCGCGACCGCCGCTGCTTCGCCTTCGGGCAGCAGCAAAGTCTCGCCCGACTGGAACTTCAAATCCCAGCGCCGGTCGCCGATCCACATCGCGCCGTCGAGCACGGGCTTCAGCTGCGGCGCGTGATCCATCAGCGCAGTCAGCGCGGTCGCCTGCACATTTGCGTCGGGACCGATCACCAACGGCAGGTTCGGCATCGCGTTAAGACTGACCGGCTCCAGCGCAACCCCGTTCGCGTCAACCAGGGTGAGCTGCTGCGAATGTTGCCACACCGCCGCCGGCTTGCGCTCGACAATCTCGATGGCCAGCGTGTCGGGCAGACGCCGCGAGACACGCGCATCGGCGACCCAGCCGTATTTAAGGAGTTTCTGGCGAACCCCCTCCAGATCGACGAGCGGCATCGCAATCGACTTTTGATCGAGTGCGACCGCATAAACGCTGGTCCGGTCCATACGGTCGATGCCGCTGACATCGATATGCTTGACCGAAAATCCGGCGCGACCAACCGCTTCGCCCGCCGCCATGCCGACACGGTGCGGCATGTCGAGCATCACCGCGATGGCCGCGATGCCACCAACCGCGACCGTCAGGATAACCGCCGTTGTCGCGCGTTCGACCGCCCGCGCGCTAACCGGCACGCTCCCGATCAGCCGCGACAGCACCGAAGGCTGGCGTTTGACCGGTTTTATGAGCTTGACGGCTTTGCGCTTGGTCGCCGCGCCGCGTTTGATGGCTGCTGTGCCGCTCATCGGGCATCCTCCAAAATTGCGGCAACGAGTTCATCATAACTCATGCCGAGATGTTTTGCCTGTTCGGGGACCAGACTCAGCGGCGTCATCCCCGGCTGGGTGTTGACCTCCAGCAGATACAGCCCCCCGACACCCTTTTCATCGTCCCAGCGGAAATCCGACCGCGACGTCCACTTGCAGCCCAGCACACGGTGCGCCTTCAGCGCCATGTCGAGGCACGCCTGCGCGATGGCATCGGGGATGTTGGCGGGGCAGATATGCTCGGTCATGCCGTCGGTGTATTTGGAATCATAATCGTAGAAGCCGCTTTTGGGCTTCAGCTCGGTCACGGCAAGCGCACGTTCTCCCAGTACCGCCGTCGTCAGCTCGCGCCCGCGAATGAACGGCTCGGCGAGCAGTTCGTCGAATTCCTGCCATGGCCCCGTGACATTGCGTCCGATGGGGTCGCCGTAATTGCCCTCAGCCGTCACAATCGCGACGCCGACTGACGACCCCTCGTTGACGGGCTTCAGCACATACGGACGCGGCAACGGATCGCCGAGATAAAGGCTCTCCGATTTTACGACATGCCCGCCGGGCATCCGGATGCCGTGCGGAGTCAGTGCCTGTTTCGACAACTGCTTGTCGATAGCGATCACCGACGTCGCCATGCCCGAATGGGTATATTTCACGCCCATCAGGTCGAGCATCCCTTGCACCGATCCGTCCTCGCCCGGCGTCCCGTGCAGCGCGTTGAACACGACATCAGGGCGGATAGCCGCAAGCACCTGCGCGACATTACGGTCCATATCGACGCGAACGACGTCATGGCCCAGCCGTTCGCAGGCGTCCGCGACCCCCGCACCAGTGATGAGCGACACCTCGCGCTCGGCGGACCAACCGCCCATGAGGACCGCGACTTTCACTCAGATATCCGATGGTTAGCTAATTGGGGGTTAGCTAATTGGGGACAGTCCCCAATTAGCCAGTGAGCAAACGCGTTTCTCGGCAAACGGCGAGGGCTAATTGGGGACTGTCCCCAATTAGCGCGCTCCATGTGGCGGATGCACAGATTCATTGTTCCCCCACACGCTGGATTTCCCATTCGAGCATAACACCCGAATGCGCCTTCACCCGCGCACGCACTTCTTCACCCAGCGCCTCAATGTCCGCACTCGTCGCGGTGCCAAGGTTGAGCAGGAAGTTGCAGTGCTTCTCGCTGACTTGCGCGCCACCGACCGTCAGGCCGCGACAGCCCGCCGCATCGACTAGCGCCCATGCCTTGTA
>JANNCK010000225.1:0-1814 GCA_031386545.1 Sphingomonadales bacterium | reverse complement strand
CGGATCAAAGCCCTCCAGTGCCAGCGCCGCCCGCGCAAACGGCCCCGCCGGTTCATCGGCCAAACGTGCGCCCACGCTCGCCACCAGCGCCGCCCGCCGCGCCGCGATCGCAGCTCCGTGTACGACCATCGCCGCCTCCAGCGCGCCCAGCCAGTCACCATCGGGCCGCTCGCCTGCCAGCAACCGGTTGCGCTGGCGCATCGCGGCTTCGTAGCGGCTCGAATCATGCGCGTGCGCCGGGTCGAGCGCCAGCACCAGCCGGTCGAGAAACCGCCGCCTCGACCCCGCACTTTCGGCAAACAACCGGTCCTGCGCCGGGGTCAGCCAGACCAGCGACAGCCAGTCACCGAGCGCCGATGCAGAGGCCGTCGCCGCGTTGTTCCGCACGATGCGCCGCTCGGGTGCTGTGGCGGCAGTGCCGGTGCCCAGCTCGATCTCGCCCAGCCGTGCACTCACCCCGAATCCACCACCACCCCCCAGCCGCGCCATTTCGCTTAACGCGCTGCCGCGTAACCCGCGCCCCGGTGTCAGCAGCGAAATCGCCTCCAGCACATTGGTTTTGCCCGCGCCATTGTCGCCGGTCAGCACGACAAACCCCGCTCCCGGCGCAACCAGCGCGTCGGCATAGCTACGGAAATCGGTGAGCGAGAGGCGAGTGATTGGCACCTAGTCGTGCTAGCGGCTTTGCACCCGCCTGCAAGCGCGCGGACACATTGTGTGCCCGAAGCGTTACCCTCCCAAGATTATGGGGAATCAAAAATGCGTGTGATTATTCTGCTGGGTGCGCTGGCGCTGACCAGCGCCGCAACCGCCCGTCCACAAAAGGCCGAACCTGCACCGCCAGGACCGCCCAAGGAGAACGCCGGGCAGGTCATGGGCGACATTGCCACCCAGCCGCTGCAAGACTTGAACGTCAAGAATAAACGCCTTCCCGAAGTGCTCGAACTGGCGCGCGGCAATCCTTACGGTATCGAAGGCCTGCGCAATTGTGCGACGATCAACCGTGACATCGCCGCGCTGAGCAACGTGCTCGGTATCGACATCGACACACCCGAGGACCGCCGCCCCAACCGTGGCCGACAGGCGGCGAACGTCGGTAAATCGGTCGTTCAGGGGCTGATCCCGTTCCGCGGCGTCATCCGCGAAGTTACAGGTGCGGCGGGGGCGCAACGCGAATGGGATGCGGCCATCGATGCAGGAATCGCACGGCGCGGATTTCTACGCGGTGTTGCGCGAATGCGACGGTGTCGGGTTAGTTCGTAAAGACGGCAAGCAGCCTGAAAGATTAGTCTGTGCATCTTCCCTCCCCCCTTGTGGGGGAGGGCTGGGTGGGGGGCGAGCCGCGTCTGCGGCTCAATAGACTCCACTACACATGCTACGAGCTCGTTGTTTTTTCAGCGGCAGACGCCGCTGGCCCCCACCTGTATCCTCCCCACAAGGGGGGGAGGGGGGAAATAACTACTTCGAATTTGGGACGCGACTGCGTCGCACGACGGCCTCGTTGCCTGCCAATTCCCAAGTCAGCTTGTCACCTGCCTTGGCACCCAATGCTTTTAATACCTCAGCAGGAACGGTGACGCGCCCACCTGATGTCATGCGGCCCTCCAATCGTGGAACTGGATAAGCCATCGTGATCACACCCGCATCGGCATCAGGACGTAGAGCGCCTCGGCCTTGTCGTTCTCGCGGATGAGCGTTGGCGCGGCGGCATCGGCTAGGTGCACTTCAACCGTGTCCGATTCGATCTGGCTCAGAATATCGACGAGATATTTCGCGTTGAACCCGATCTCGAAGCCTGCCGCGCTGTAGTCGCC
>JANNCK010000196.1:0-2131 GCA_031386545.1 Sphingomonadales bacterium | reverse complement strand
GTTCGATGCCGAACTCGAGCTGACGGCGTGACCGACCTTATCATCACCAAGCAAGGTCGCCTCGGTCGCATCCGGCTGAACCGCCCGAAAGCACTTCATGCGCTGACCACCGATATGTGTCTGGGCATTACCGCCGCGCTGGCTGAATTCGAGCGGGATAAGGGCATTGCCGCCGTTGCCTTCGATCATGCCGACGGGCGCGGCTTTTGCGCGGGCGGCGACATCCGGATGCTCGCTGAAAGCGGGCAAGGCGACGGGAGCGCGGCGCGCGCGTTCTTCCACGCGGAATACCGGATGAACCACCGGCTGTTCACTTATGCCAAGCCGACGATCGCTGTGATGAACGGCATCGTCATGGGCGGCGGCGTCGGGATTGCGCTGCCGTGCACCTATCGCGTCGCGACCGGGAACACGCGTTTCGCCATGCCCGAAACGGGGATCGGCCTGTTTCCCGACGTCGGCGGTGGCTGGTATCTGTCGCGTCTGCCGGGGCAAGTCGGCAAGTTCCTCGCTTTGACTGGCGCGCGGCTCGACGGGGCGGAGTGTCTCGCGCTCGGGCTGGCAACGCACTACCTATCCGCTGATGCCGTCCCTGCCGTGATCTTGGCGCTGGATGCCAGCACCGACATTTTCGCGACACTGAAAGCACATGGCACTGGCGCACCGCTCGCGCGCATTGTCGAAAACCGCACGCATATCGACCGGTTGTTCGCAGGCGACAGCGTTGCCGAAATCATGGCTGTGCTCGAAGCCGACGGCGGCGATTGGGCTGCGAAGGAGCTGGCGATACTCCGCACCAAATCCCCGCTGTCCATGGCTGTGGCACTCCGCCAGTTGCGAGAAGGCGCGGCGATGCCCGATTTCGCCAGCGAGATGCGACAGGAATACGCCATCGGCGCGCGCATGGTCCACACGCATGATTTTATCGAGGGTGTCCGCGCGTTGATCGTCGACAAGGATAATGCCCCGCAATGGGTGCCCGACGTCGATCCGGCGCAAGTCGATGCGATCTTTGCCAAGATGCCCGGGGAAGATGAATGGACTCCCCACCCAGACTCGTCACCCTGAACTTGTTTCAGCATGACGCTAAGGAGAGATATGACCTACGAAACCATCCTCGTCGAAACCCGTGATGCCGTGACGCTTGTCACGCTCAACCGCCCGCAGGCGCTGAACGCGCTCAACAGCCAGACACTGGCTGATCTGACCGCCGCTTTCCAGGTTTACGACGCCGACCCCGGCCAACGCTGCCTTGTCCTGACCGGCAACGAGAAGGCGTTCGCGGCGGGGGCGGACATCAAGGAGATGTCCGACCAGTCGTTCGCGGCCATGTATGCCAGCAATTTCTTCGCAGGCTGGGAGCGCGTCACCGCAACCCGCAAGCCGTGGATCGCCGCTGTCAACGGCTTTGCGCTCGGCGGCGGATGCGAAGTCGCGATGATGGCGGACTTCATCATCGCGGGTGATAACGCGAAGTTCGGCCAGCCCGAGATCAAGCTCGCCGTTACCCCCGGCATGTGCGGGTCGCAGCGCCTGACCCGCGCCATTGGCAAAGCCAAGGCGATGGAGATGTGCCTTACGGGCCGGATGATGGGGGCCGAGGAAGCCGAGCGCAGCGGCCTTGTCGCGCGCGTCGTCCCCGCAGCGGAACTGGTCGACGAAGCGTTGAAAACTGCCGCCACCATCGCCGCGATGCCGCCGCTAGCGGCCATTGCCACCAAGGAAATGGTGGGCGCCGCGTTCGAGACGACGCTGGCGCAAGGGATCGTTTTCGAGCGCCGACTGTTTCATGGCCTGTTCGGGACCGAAGACCAGAGCGAAGGCATGGCGGCGTTCGTCGAGAAGCGGCCGGGGAAATGGACGGGGAAATAACATGACCACCATCGCCTTCATCGGTCTCGGCCATATGGGCGGCGGCATGGCCGCCAATCTCGCCAAAGCGGGACATGACGTCCGCGCGTTCGACCTGTCGTCCGAGGCGCTCGACCGTGCCGCGGCCGCCGGATGCCTGCCCGCTGCGAGTGCCGCCGACGCGGTTGCTGATGCCGAAGCGGTCGTCACGATGCTGCCTGCGGGCAAGCATGTCCGTGACATCTACGAGACCGTGCTGGCCCCGCACGCCAAGCCCGGC
>JANNCK010000178.1:0-7185 GCA_031386545.1 Sphingomonadales bacterium | reverse complement strand
GTCGATACCGTCGAGCGCCACGCCGGGGGCCTCGCCCGCGTCCCCGATGGCGACGATGCGGGGCAGCAGCAGACCGTTTTCGGCGCGCCGTACGAACGCATCGGTGACAGCGCGGATCGCGCGGTTGTTGGGGACGAGGATCATCCCGCGTGCCAGCGCCATGCGGTCCTTGCCGTGCAGCGCAATGATGCCGGTCACTAGCGCGTCGGCAAACGACCGGTAAACGGGGATGGAAAAAACATTGGGGCTATGCCCGTCAGGCATCAGCCAACATCGCCTCTGTCCGGGCAATCGCGGGCGGGCTACCGACGTCGAACCACAGGCCCTGATGGACGACGCCGTAGCAGCGCCCCGTCGCAATCGCGCGGTCCCAGAATATGTTGGTGGAGAAGGACTCAGTCGGCGGTTCGGCAATCAACCGCTTCGACAGCATCTGGATGCCGGTCCAGACGAACGGCGCGATGCGGCCAACGCGCCGCCGCGCAATCTTGCCATTGGCGTCCATGTGGAAATCGCCGCGTCCACCGTGGCAATTGGCGCGGGCAAGCGGGACGAGGAGGAGTAGAGCGTCCATTGTGTCATCGTCCCAGCGTTCCGCAAGCAGGCTGAACGCATTGATCGGGCCGTCGATCCAGTAATTATCGCTGTTGACCTGAATAAACGGGTCGGTGTCGATGAGGGGAAGCGCCCTGACGAGGCCACCGCCGGTTTCAAGTAATTTGGCGCGTTCGTCGGAGATGGCGATGTCGAGGCCGTGGGTGTGACGCTTGAGGTGTGCTTCGAGCGCATCGGCGAGGTAGTGGACGTTGACGACCGCGCGGGACACGCCCGCAGCAGCCAGCCGGTTGAGGACATGGTCGATCAACGCTGCGCCCGCGACTTCGACCAGAGGTTTCGGGCGCGTTGCGGTGAGCGGGCGCATCCGTTTGCCGAGGCCCGCCGCCATGACCATGGCGGTTTTGGGCACGGGGACGCCGGTCATGCGGGCTCTTTCAGATAGCCACCGCGTTTGTCGGCGGGGATGTTGGCGTCGAACCACGCAGCGACTTCGGCCAAGGCAGGGTGCGTCAGATCGCGTTCGAGATAGCCCCAGACGCGCGGCAGGAAATCGAGGTAGCGCGGCTTGCCGTCGCGCTGCCACAGGCGGGTGAAGATGCCGACGATCTTGGCATTCCGCTGGGCACCGAGGATCGCATAGCTGTCGAGGAAGTGTGGTCCGGGTTGCGCGAGGCGCTGGTACTCGACGAGCATTGCGGTTTCGATGTTGACGGGCACGTCGCGGCGCGCGTCCTGAAGCATCGACACGAGGTCATAGGCGGGGTGGCCGACGAGCGCGTCCTGAAAGTCGAGCAGCCCGAGGTGCGCGTGGCCGTCCAGTCCGTCGCGGAGCATGATGTTTTCGGCGTGGTAATCGCGCAGGACTGTGACGGGTGGTGCGTCGTCGATACGGTCGAACACGGTGTCCCAAGCGGCGCGATAGGCATGGGCATCGACCGTGAGGCCGACGGCGGGGCAATACCATTCGGTCAGCAATCCAGCCTCGCGGTGCAATTCGGTGCGCGAATAGGGCGGCAGTGTTGCAGGGGGGTGACGGTGGAGTTCGGCGAGGAGCGCGACGGTTGCGGCGTAGGTCGCTGTCTCGTCCACGTCGCCAGCATCGACCATTTCGCGCATCCGGGCGTCGCCGAAATCTTCGATCAGGACGAGGCCCGCGTCGAGGTCTTCGGCAAGGATGGCAGGCGCAGCAAAGCCCTGCGCGCACAAATGACGGGCGATGCCGAGGAACGGGCGCGGATCCTCATGCGGAGGTGGTGCATCCATTAGAACAGCACGGCGGTGCGGTTCGATCACGCGGAAATAACGACGGAACGACGCATCGCCCGCCAGCGGTTCGATGCGGGCATCGCCCCAGCCCGCACGAATGAGGAATGCGGGTGCCGCAGCGGGGGGGATCATCTCGGCGGCCATCGACGTTCCCAAGCGGGCGGCACCTGCGCTGTCAAGGCGCGGATGGTGTCATTGTGCACGTCAAGCGTCAGGGCGAGCATGTCGGGCCACGCGCTGCTCCCCATCCGGTCGGGCCATTCGATCACCAGCGCACCGTCAGCGCGGGCATCATCGAGCGCGAGTTCCTCCAACGCAGCAGGATCGTCGATGCGGTAAAGATCGACGTGGGTCAGGCGAATGCGGACGGCGGGCAGGTCGTAAGGGATGACGAGCGGGTAGCTCGGGCTGGGAACATCGCCGATATAGCCCAATCCGGCCAATATCCCCTTTGTGAACAGTGTTTTACCGGCACCAAGCGGGCCGTTAAGCGCGATGACATCGCCAACGCGCAGCGTTGCGCCCAGTCTCGCGCCGAATGCCAGTGTTTCGTCCGGTGACCGCAGCAGAATCATCGGGGAAGATCGATCCGCACGAGCGTGCCCTGCCCCGCCTCGGCCATCACCGACAGCACGCCGCCGTGCGCCTTGACCGTTTCGCGCGCCGCAACGACCGCCGCCCCGCCCTTGGCCTCGGCTCCGGGGCCATTGTCCGACACCACCACAAGCGCGCTCTCGGTGGTTCCGCTGGCGTGGAGCAGCACGCGGCCCTTCGCGGGTGTCTCGGCAATCGCGCTGGCGAGTAGTTTCTCGACAGCCTCGCACAGCCGCCGCGCATCGCCCTCGACCCGCCCGACCGACACATGGAGGTCGCTCGCAAAGTCGATTTGCTTGGCGAGCGCGGCTTCCTCGTTCGCTGCTACTGCCCGGTCGAGCATCTGGAGCAGATCGACCGTCTCGCGGTCCACCGCCGCAAGGCCAGCCTCGGACTGGGTCAATTGCAGCGTGTCATCGACCAGCGAACCGAGTTTGCCCACGGACTCGAGGATCGCATCGACATATTGCTTGGCGTCGCCTGAGAGTTCGCCCGCATATCCCTTTGCCAGCATCTCCGCGAAACCGCCGATGGAGGTCAGCGGAGTCCGCAACTCATAGCTCATATTCGCTACGAACGCGGTCTTGACCTTATCTGCGGCTTCGAAAGCCTCGGCGCGGTCGCGCAGCACGCGCTCGACGCGGCGGCTGTCGGTGACGTCGAGCATCGTGAACAGCGCGTTGCCGTCGGGCAGCGGGACGGCGGCAAATTCAAAATGCCGCCCGTCTTTCATCGCCACACGTCCGCCCTGCGATTTGCGCTCGATGGTCGCGGCGCGGACGAGATCGCGGATCAGTGCCGCACGCGACGGCGTGGTCAGCGTCGCCGCTGCCGCTTCAGCCAGCGCATCGACGCGCGGGTGGGTGGACAACATCGTCTCGTCAAAGCCCCAGACGTCGCGGAACCGGTTATTCCATGACGTCAGCCGCCCGTCAGCCCCGAACACGCCCACCGCCTCGAACAGATTGTCGAAAGTCGCGGTGCGGACGCGGAGCAAGGTGTCGCGCGCGCTCGCCAATTGGAGCTGCTCGGTGCGATCCTCGAACACCACGAGCAGGCCACCATCGGGCACCGGCTGGGCAACAACGCGCAGGTGGGTGCCATCGGGCAGCAGCCAGCTTTCCTCCGCGCCCGCATCCGCTGTAAACCATGCCGCACGCTCTGCGCGCCAGGCGGGGAAATCTCGCGCCTCGGGCGCGCGGCCCGCCTCGCGCATCCGGTCGAGCACGCGGTCGAATTCAGGGCGGTCGGATAGCCATTCCGGCTTCATCGCAAAGATCGCCTGAAACGGGGTGTTGCTGAACGTCAGCGAGCGGTCGGCGGCAAATTGCGCGACCCCCGCCGACAGCCGGTCGAGCGTGTCGCGCTGCGCCTCGGCAAAGCGGCGCAGCTCGGCGCGCGACCGGTCGAGTTCGTCATTGTCGAGCGCATAGCCCGCCACGCCCGCTTTCCCCAGGGGCACATCGACAACGCGCATCGAGCGGCGCTTGCCGCCGATGGTGGCGGGCACATCGCGGCTGGTTGCGGCCCCCGCCACCCGCGCGGCGTCGGCGGCGGCAATCGGGGTGAGGCCGCCAACCGATTCGACCAGTTCCAGCCCGCGCGCGACGGCATCCTCGGCGCTGGCGGCATCCACGGCGGTGACATAGGCGCGGTTGACGAGTGTCAGCCGCAAATCGGGGCCGCGATGCCACATCGGCACGGGGGCGGCCTCGATCAATTGCGACAATGATTCGAACGCCCGTTCGAGCCGCGCGACTTCATCGGCCAGTTCACCGATTTCGGCCTGGCTCTCGGTCGCATCGAACACCCAGAAAATGACGCTGCCCGAAGCGCCGAGCGTCGCGGGCGCTGGCCCACCGCGCATCAACAGCGTCCGGCCCGATCCGCTCGCGCGCACGGCGCGGACAAAGCGCGCACCGGTGCGTTGTGCACCGGCGACATCACGCGACAAGTCGCTCGCGTCGCTTTCGGTGAGCCCCGCCGTCGGTGTGTGGAAATCAATGACAAAGCCCGGCGTGCGCGGCAGGCCGAGCCATTGCCCCAACCGCTCGGGCGCCTCGATCCGCCCGTCGGGCCGGACGACGACAGGCAGCGCAGGCGTGGTATCGAGCAGCGCCGCCAACCGGTCGGCCTGCGACGTCGCAAACGCCGCCCGCCGTCGCAGCTGAAGTCCAGTAATCACCGCCCAAGCCGCCGCGCCCAGCCACAGCGCCATGACGACGCCCAGCAACACCGCCATGCCGGTCGAAAGCGTCAGCATGTCGGGGTCAGGGAGTGAAGCCGCATCGTGAAGCGGGCATTAGCGCATTGGGGGGGGATGTCGAATGGGGGATGGGCGCAATTCAAAGCGCCATTCACGCTTTTGCATCTCAATCAGCCGAACGCCGTTGCCCACCCACGTTTTGTTTTCAACTGACGGGCGGGATCAGCGACAAAACCGGCGATCTTTTCGAAAACGTCAACGCGCTTTGAGGCAGTTAACATGACGAATGTCGCTTCCACGAGAGCGGCGAAATCCAAAAACTGGAATGGTACGCCTCGATGTTCAATCGCACCGTCCTTTAGATCAAGCGTGCCGCAGTCGGCTGGCACTCTGCAAACGAACGTGATCGGCGTGTTTGGCACACCGAGCTTGGCAAATGAATCAACAGCCGCGTCCAGACGTTCGATGTTCACCGGCTTGCAGGTGACTTCATAGAGATTTCCAAAACCACCAGCGGCCAACAATTCCCAAAGATCAGCCGGTTTATTCGACGTCGAATTGGTGCCGAAGACGCTTGCATCCGTGCCTTGAAATACCCCGTAATCGGAATCCGATGACCGCGCAGCGGCAAGCAGAGCGCCCATCACAAATTGCGGCATCGAACCACCCTCTGGATAGGCGAGCGCAAAAGCGGCCAATCGCTTGGCCAGCACGAGAGGAACGATACCCTCGATAGGAGCCAATTCTACGTCATTCGATGCCACTTCGGCTGCGTAAGCGACCAGCCGCTGCAAAAACATCATGATGAGGTCGTCGCGCATTGCGACATCTGCCCAGTGGCGGTTGATACGCCGGATATAGTCAACAGCAGCCAGCGCGGCAGTTTCGGGCTTCCTGCCTTCCGCCCATTTTTCATCCAAGACCTGAATGTTTTTGGCAACATTCAAGGGCGCACTAGCCCCTGTGGGGATACGATGCTTTTTGAGAACAGGGTGGATGCCCTGTTCGAATATCGACCTCGGATTGATCGAGCTGAATTCTGTCGAGGGATTGATGTCCGCGCGGACCATTTTTCCCATGATTGCTGTCAGCGTCACACCACGAAAACCGTCAGTGCCGATTGGGATCAATCTTTCAAGGACAGCACGTTCAGATTTGTACCGATCACCCTTTGGTCCCTCTCCAGCGAGCACACGTTGTATAAACCCATCTAAATGGTCCGAAACGAATGTATTTCGCTCTTTGGGCGTCAATGTGGTCTTCCCCATGTGCATCGAATCAGGCACGATTTGCATCAAGATGTCGGTCTTTGGCCGGAGAGTCACGGAGAGGTTGATCCTCCACTGATGTCGCGGTACAAATAGCGAACTGATAGGGGTAAGCTTGACCATGCCGATGACCACAGCTGTTTCTTTGTTCACTGGAGCAGGCGGGCTGGACATTGGCTTCGGGCAGGCTGGTTTCGAGACGATCTGGGCGAACGACATCAACGCTGACGCTTGCGCGACGTTCGAGCACAATCATGGGGTCGGCGTAATCCGATGTGGCCCGCTAGAGAATTATCTCGATCAACTCGCCACTGTAAAGTCACCGGACGTCTTGATTGGCGGCCCTCCTTGCCAAGGTTTTAGCGTAGCGGGCTATATGGATTTGAACGATCCAAGGTCCGAGCTAGTTTACACCTACATGAAGGTACTGCGGCTTCTAAAGCCGCGCGCGTTTGTCCTTGAGAATGTAAAGGCGCTCGCTGCCCTCGCCAAATTTCGACCGATCCGCGAAAGGCTAATGAGAGAAGCCCGCGCCGCCGGATATGATGTCGAACTGGTGATCGTTCGTGCATCTGATTTCGGTGTGCCTCAAGCGCGTGAACGTATGTTGATCGTCGGTTTTCGCAATCAACGTGTTGCTGATTTCGTCGCGCATTTTGAAACCCAACGCAAAGTGGCACCGACGTTGCGGGAGGCGATTGCTCACTTGGGACGTGCCGGGTCGCTGACCAATCCGCGTGTGTGCAACGCCAAGGTGACGATCGCAGCGCGGCCGGTCCTGCGTTCCTCACCCTACGCCGGGATGCTCTTCAACGGTCAGGGGCGTCCGCTGAATCCCGACGGCTATGCCTCAACGCTACCCGCATCGATGGGCGGCAACCGGACACCGATTGTGGATGAAGAGCAGCTCTATGATGATCGTGATGCTTGGGTGGTGAAATACCACGCCGGTTTGATGAAGGGCGGCAAGGCCTCAAGCGAGAAATTTGCCCCCGCGCGCTTGCGTCGCCTGACGCTCGACGAGGCTGCTGCCATCCAGACATTCCCGAGCGACTATGAGTTTTTGGGGCGAACTTCGT
Source organism: Sphingomonadales bacterium (assembly GCA_031386545.1). Lineage (GTDB taxonomy): Bacteria > Pseudomonadota > Alphaproteobacteria > Sphingomonadales > Sphingomonadaceae > Sphingomonas_O. The sequence goes on along the minus strand of JANNCK010000178.1, from coordinate 214 downwards.
CGGTTTACGCGCAGATCGGCAACGCTGTTCCGTGCGAGTTAGCGCGATGGATTGGGACCTCGGTGAAGGCGGTTCTCGACGGCTACAAATCTAATTCGGTCGTCGAGCAGGACAGACTGGTCGCGTAGAGATAGTTTGTCGGTCGGCGTTGCCCAGGCAAATGGCCCGAACAACGCCGCTCCAACCCTCAATACCGATAATGATCCGGCTTGAA
>JANNCK010000150.1:0-2950 GCA_031386545.1 Sphingomonadales bacterium | reverse complement strand
TACAGCCACGGCAACCGCGAGAACCACGAGCCGAAGCGCCCGCGCAAATTACTGCTCAACGAGCGCGAAATCGAAAAAATGCACAAGGCGATTTCGCGTGAGGGGATGACGCTGGTCCCGCTGTCGATCTATTTCAACGGCCGCGGGCGCGCCAAGGTCGAGATCGCCATCGCCAAGGGCCGCAAGCATCAGGACAAGCGCGAATACGAGAAAGAAAAGGACTGGAAACGCGAGTCCGCCCGGATCTTGAGGGACCGCGGGTGAACACAGCTGTCGACCGCATCGCTGCCCGTGTTCCGGCGCGCGCCGCCGACCGTCTGGTCGGGGCCGCCGTGGCGGGCGGGGCGATCCTATCGGGCTGGCTGGTGTTCAAGGCAGTGGGGCAACCCGCGATTGCCGCCGCGTTCGGCGGGTCCGTTATCGCGCTCGGTGCGCTGCTGTTGCTCGCCCGCCACCTTTATCCGCCGCCGAGCCGCATTGAACGTACCACCGACTGGGCGCTGGTCCGTGACGCCGCTGACAATGGCGAGACCGCGCTGGCGGTGATTGACCGCAACGGGCGGCTGGTGTGCACCAACGCGCTCTACGACCAATGGTTCGGCAGTGCCGTGCCGACCGATTTGCCGGGCGAGGGTGCCGATCTTGTCGCGGCAGGGCGCGGCGCGTGGCGCGACGGGCACACGGCACTCGCTGCCCGCATCGCTACCCGCAACGTCACCCTCGACATCACCCGCAGCGGGCAGGGCGACGATTGCCTCGTCTGGCGCTTCCGCGAAGGTGTCGAGGGCAATCCCGCTGCCGCACTCCCCGCGTTGCTCGACAATGGCTGGGGTGACCGGCTGGGTGCGGCGGGCATAATGATCGCGCTGATCGGTGGCGAGGGGCGGGTGCGTGCCGCCAACCGCGTGATGATCCTGCGTGCGACGGGCCGCACCGACGCGCCGATTGCGGGCCGCGATTTCGTGACCCTGCTGACCTCCGCCAGCGATGGTGCGATCCGTTTCGCGCATGAGGGGCTGACCGGCTTGCCGCTGCGCCTGCTCCAGATTCCGCTCGATACGGGCCGCGAGGACGGCGACCGCATCATCGTGCTGATCGACGACGAGGGCACCGGCGGCACCGGCACCGATGTCCCGCTGCAAATGTTGCTGTCGATGCTGCCGCTTGGCCTCGCGCTTGCCGACCGCGACGGGCGGTTCCTTTACCTCAACGACGCCTTCGTCCGTGCGGCGGGCGTCGCGCCGAACGCCACCCCCGTCTATCCCGGCGATCTCGTCATCCGCGAGGACAAGGCCGCCGTCGCCGACGCCGTGCGCCGTTTCGCCAACGGGCAGGCGGTATCGGGCGATATTGCGGTGCGGCTGACCGACCGGCCCGATGATCCGGTTGCGCTCACCATAGCGGGCGCGCGCGGGCTTGGCGAAGCGGCGGTGCTGCTCAGCCTCAAGGACAATACCGAAGAATCGAAGCTTCAGCGGCAAGTCGCGCAGGCGACCAAGATGCAGGCGGTCGGCCAGCTCGCGGGCGGGGTCGCGCACGATTTCAACAATATCCTGACCGGCATCCTCGGCCACTGCGACCTGATGCTGATGCGCCACACGCCGGGCGACAGCGACTATGACGATATCCAGCAAATCCGGAACAATTCGAACCGCGCGGCGGGGCTGACGCGGCAGTTACTCGCCTTCTCACGTCAACAGACATTGCGCCCGCAAGTCCTTCAACTTCCTGACGTTGTTTCCGAAGTTTCCAACCTGCTGCAACGCCTGCTGGGCGAAACCGTCGACCTCGTCATCAATCATGGCCGCGCGCTGGGGGCCGTCCGTGCCGACCCCGGCCAGATCGAACAGGTCATCGTCAATCTGGTGGTCAACGCCCGCGACGCGATCCAGGCGAAAGGGGACAAAGCCGGAAAGGTCACGCTCAAAACCTACCGCGTCACCGCCGATGAAGTCCGCAAGCTCGACAGCGATTTCCTGCCCGTCGCCGATTACACCGCGCTCAGCGTGTCCGACACCGGCACCGGCATCGCGCCCGAAAACCTGTCGAAAATCTTCGAGCCGTTCTTCACGACCAAAGATGTGGGGAAGGGCACCGGCCTCGGCCTCTCCACCGTCTATGGCATCGTCAAGCAATCGGGCGGGTTCATCTTTGCCGATTCCGAACTGGGGCAGGGCACGACCTTTTCGGTATTCCTCCCCGTCCACCACGAAACCGAAGCCAAACCCGCGCCGGTCGCTGCGCCCGCCGCCAAGCCCGCCGAACTCTGGGGCACCGGCACGATCCTGCTGGTCGAGGACGAGGACATGGTCCGTGCCGTCGCCGAACGCGCGCTGGTTCGCCACGGCTACACCGTGCTGACGGCGGCACACGGCGAGGAAGCGATGGCGATATTGGGCACCGGCACCAAGATCGACCTGATCGTCTCCGACGTCGTCATGCCGACGATGGACGGCCCGACCCTCGGCCGCGCGGCGCGGGCGGAATTCCCCGACCTGCCGATCCTGTTCATGTCGGGCTATGCCGAGGAGCAACTGCGGAAAACCATTGATCTGGACCGCATGGGGTTCATCCCGAAACCGTTCTCGGTGAAGGCACTGGCGGAAGCGGTACAGGCGACTTTGGCGTTGTAGAAGGGTGGTTCACGCGGAGGCGCGGAGTGTCGCGGAGTGCTCCCAAAACTCCTCCCCGGAACGGGGAGGTGGCAACCCCCTCGGGCTGACGGAGGGGCCGCCCGCCACGCGCCTTATTGTCGATGTGGGGACCGACCCCTCCGATCCTGCGGGCCACCTCCCCGTTCCGGGGAGGAGTGAAAGTGCGAACCAACTCGCCTTGGCTGAGCCTGTCGAAGCCCCATCCTCCTTCGCGTCTTTTCCTACCCTTTGCACCTTCGCGCGAAACACCCGGACGTTGTCGTAACAAGGTGGGGCCTGCTCGAATAAGCGCAAGA
>JANNCK010000089.1:0-19996 GCA_031386545.1 Sphingomonadales bacterium | reverse complement strand
GCCCGTGGGCGCCTTGCCAAGCGCAAGGCTGCCTAATCCGGAGGTTGCAAGCGTGCAGGCCCGCCGCCATAGCGCCGGACCATGCATGACATTCGCCTGATCCGTGACGACCCTGCCGCTTTCGACGCGGCGCTCGCACGGCGCGGCGTGGCTGCACCGTCTGCAGCACTCCTCCAGCTCGACACGATTCGCCGCGCGCGGATGACGATGGCCGAACAGGCGGTTGCCGAACGTAACCGTATCTCGACCGCTATCGGCCCGCTGACGGGGCGGATGAAGGCAGCAAGCGATACTGACCGCCCTGCCCTTGCCGCCGAAATCGAAACGCTGAAGGCGAAGTTGGGCGACAAAGCCGAGATCGAGCGGTTGGAACGCGAGGCGAGCGATGTCGGCGCGCAGCTTGACGCCATGCTGGCGGCATTGCCGAACCTGCCCGGCTCCGAGGTACCGGAAGGTGCAGACGAATCCGGGAACGTGGTTGTCAGCGAAGAGGGGCAGCGCCCGAGCTTTGCTTTCACGCCGCGCGAACATTTTGATTTCGGCACGGCGCTAGGCCTCGATTTCGAGTCAGCGCAGAACGTATCAGGCGCGCGCTTTGCCTATCTGCGCGGCCCTGTTGCACGGCTTTCACGGGCGCTGGGACAGTTCATGCTCGACGTGCACACCCGCGACTTTGACTATGAGGAAGTCGTGCCGCCCGTTTTGGTTCGCGAAGAGGCGCTGTTTGGAACCGGACAATTGCCCAAACTTCGCGACGACATGTTTCGGACCGAGGACGGCCGCTGGTTGATACCGACTTCCGAAGTTAGCCTCACGAACCTTGTCCGCGAACGCATCCTGTCCGACATGGACTTGCCGGTCCGCTTCACGGCATTGACGCAGTGTTTCCGTGCCGAAGCCGGTGCAGCCGGACGCGACACACGCGGACTGATCCGCCAGCACCAGTTTGAAAAAGTCGAACTTGTGTCGATCACCACGCCCGAAGCGTCCGAAGCCGAGCACGAGCGGATGACGCTCGCGGCGGAAGCAATCCTCGACAGGCTCGACCTGCCCTATCGACGGATGCTGCTGTGTGCGGGCGACATGGGGTTCACGGCGAAGAAGACCTATGATCTGGAAGTCTGGCTACCCGGACAAAATGCCTATCGCGAAATCTCGTCGTGTTCGAACTGCGGTGACTTTCAGGCACGACGGATGAATGCGCGCTACCGGGTCACTGGTGAGAAGGGGACACGGTTCGTCCACACGCTCAACGGCTCGGGTGTCGCCGTCGGACGCGCGTTGGTCGCGGTGCTTGAGAATTACCAGCAGGAGGGCGGCGTGGTCCATGTGCCGGAGGCGCTGATCCCTTACATGGGCGGCGCGACGAGGCTTGTCCCCTAATGCGTATATTGTTGACCAATGACGACGGCATCAACGCGCCGGGACTTGCCGTGCTGGAGACCATCGCCCGAACGCTGTCGGACGACATCTGGATCGTCGCACCGCAAGAAGAACAATCGGGTGCCGGCCATTCACTGACGCTCAGCCGCCCGGTTCGCCTCCGCAAGCATGAGGAACGGCGTTTTTCGGTTAGCGGGACACCAACCGATGCCGTCATGATGGCTATTGGCGTCGTGGAGGGTGGCCTGAAACCAGACCTGATCCTGTCGGGCGTCAATCGCGGGGCAAATCTGGCCGAAGACGTCACCTATTCCGGCACGGTGTCCGCTGCGATGGAAGGGACGCTCGCCGGGTTCCGTTCGATCGCGCTGAGCCAGGTCTACGCCCGCGAGGGGATGGGCGACACGGTACCTTTTGCCGCTGCCGAAGCGTGGGGCGAGCGGGTGCTGCGTCCGCTCATCGCCGCCGACATGCCGCCTCGCACCCTCATTAACATCAACTTTCCCGCACTGGCGCCCGATGCGGTCTTGGGGGTGAAGGTCGTCGAACAGGGGTTCCACGATTACGGCCGTGCCAAGATCGTGAAAGGCGTCGATCCCCGCGGCTACCCCTATTACTGGTTCGGCCTCGGCGCGACCCAGGAAACACCCGGACACGCGACCGATCTTGAGGCGATTGCCGAGGGGTTCATCACGGTGACGCCGCTCCACCTCGACCTCACCCATTACAGTTCCATTCCGACCCTTACCGAAGCGCTCTCGGGCTGCTAAGTCACTGTCGTGCGAGGGGGATGGTCACGATTGGCGGCATTGGCCGCATTGACGACATTGGGCGGATGCATTCCGCCGGGTGGCGCACCACCGCTTGAGGCTGCGCGACCACCAGTCGCCTCAGCGCCAAACTCAACCGACGCGCCGAGGTTGGCACTCGACCTGACAGACCTGAAGGACGCACGCCCGCTGTGGGAAATGCGGCCTGTGACTGCCGCTGCCGTCGATGTCCGGGCTGCTACCTATATCGTAAAGCCGGGCGATACCCTGCGCGGCATTGGTGAAGCGACCGGTGCCGGGTCCGATGCCATCGCGCGGGCCAACGGTCTGGTCGCGCCATTTATCGTCAAGCCCGGCCAGCCGCTTGCGATACCCGGCGGGCGCTATCACCGCATACGCGAAGGCGAAACCGGCATCGCGGTCGGTCGTGCCTATGGTGTGCCGTGGACAACCATCGTTGAGGCGAACGGTCTAAGCGAACCGTTTGTCCTCCGCGTCGGTCAGCGACTCGTTCTGCCCGGCAGCGTGGTAACACCTGCCATATCTACACCTGAAGTGCGCGCGGCAGCCTTCCAGATCGGTATCGATGACCTTGTCACAGGGAGCGAACCGGCGCGGGTCGCGTCGACCCAATTCACGAAACCGCTTGCCGCTGTAACTGCAACGAGTTCCAGTTTTGTGTGGCCGGTCGGCGGGGCGATTGTCAGCCGTTTTGGTCCGCAAGGAAATGGGCGGGTCAATCAGGGGATCGACATCGCTGCGGCACCCGGTGCCAGTGTCCGCGCCGCGTCCGCCGGGACAATTGCCTATGTTGGCAGCGGTGTCCCTGGCTACGGTGGCCTGATCCTCGTTCGCCACGACGGCAACTGGATTAGCGCCTATGGCCGGGTCGCCAATGCCACCGTGGCAAAGGGCGATTCCGTAAAATCCGGCCAGATGCTCGGCAAATCGGGCGGTGATCCGCTCCATTTCGAGCTGCGACGTGCGCGGGTGCCGGTCGATCCTGTGAAGTACCTCCCGGCGCGCTAGCTCAGGCTGCCTCGAACATTTCGACGGGCATCGCCATCATGCTCTCGGCACCTGCTTCAAGCTTGCGACGTAGCGACCCCGTGTCAGGCATGATCCGTTCGGCATAGAAGCGCGCGGTCAGCAGTTTGGCGTTCAGGAAAGCAGCATCCCCCTCGCCCGCCGCCAGCATCCGCTGCGCCGCCGTCGCCATGCGGAGCCACATCATCCCGACCGCGACAATGCCCATCAGGTGCATGTACGGCACCGACGCCGCACCGGCATTGTCGGGATTAGCTAGGCCGTTCTGCATCAGCCAAATCGTCGAAGCTTGCAGGTCGCCAGTCGCCTTTTCGAGGTGTCCGGCAAAATCGGCGAGTTCGGGCACTTCCTTGGCGACCGCGATTTCCTGTGTGACCGTAGCAAAGAACAATTGCACCCCGCGTCCGCCGTCCTTGGCCAACTTGCGCCCGACCAGATCGAGTGCCTGAATGCCGTTGGTGCCCTCGTAGATCATCGCGATCCGGGCATCGCGGACATATTGTTCCATGCCCCATTCAGCGATATAGCCGTGACCGCCATAGACCTGCTGGCTGATCGTCGCGATCTCGTAGCCCTTGTCGGTACCATAGCCCTTGATGACGGGCGTCAGCAGCGACAACAGGTCATCGGCGTGCTGGCGTTCTTCCTCGGTCTGCGCAGCGTGGATCAGGTCGCCTTGCAGCCCTCCCCACAGAACGAGCGCGCGCAGCCCCTCGGTGAGCGCCTTGGCTTCCATCAGCATCCGGCGAACATCAGGGTGGACAAACAGTGTGTCAGCGTTGGATTCGGGCTCTTTCGCGCCCGTCAGCGAGCGGCCCTGGCGGCGATCCTTCGCATATTGCACCGCGTTCTGCCGTGCGACCTCGGCGATCCCCAGCCCCTGCAGCCCGACGCCGAGCCGCGCATGGTTCATCATGATGAACATTGCGGCGAGACCCTTCATCTCCTCGCCGACCAAGAACCCGGTCGCGTCGTCATAGTTCATCACGCAGGTCGAATTGGCGTGGATGCCCATCTTGTGCTCGATCGACCCGCACGTCACCGCGTTGCGTGCGCCGAGCGAGCCATCGTCGTTGACGAGGAACTTCGGCACGATGAACAGGCTGATCCCCTTGACGCTGTCGGGCGCGCCGGGGGTCTTGGCCAGCACCAGATGGATAATGTTTTCGGTCAGGTCGTGCTCGCCCGACGAGATGAAGATCTTGGTGCCGGTGATTGCCCAACTGCCGTTGGCATCCGGCTCAGCGCGCGCCTTGATGAGGCCGAGGTCGGTGCCGCACTGCGGCTCGGTCAGGTTCATTGTCCCGCCCCACTCGCCCGAGACCATCTTGGGTACATAGGTCGATTTCTGCTGGTCTGATCCCTTGGCGAGGATCGCACTAGTCGCGCCGGCGGTCAGGCCCGGATACATGCCGAACGCCATGTTCGCCGAGCTCATGAACTCGGTGAACGCCGTCGAGACGACATGCGGCAGCCCTTGGCCGCCGAACGCCTCGGGCATCGACAACGTGCCCCAGCCGTTGTTGGTGTAGAGCTTATACGCTTCCTTGAACCCCTTGGGCGTCGTCACCGATCCGTCGGGGTGGCGGGTACACCCCTCCTGATCGCCCGACAGGTTGAGCGGGAACAGCACCTCCGCGACGAACTTGCCGCCCTCCTCCAACACAGCATCGACGGTATCGGGGGTCGCGTTCTCGAAGCCCGGCAGGTTCGTGTAGCGATCGAGCCCGATGACATGGTCGAGGATGAAGCGCGTATCGCGAACGGGGGCGGTGTACTGGGGCATGGTCGGTCCTTGTTGGGAGATTAGTGCGCGTCGTGTTCGGCCGCTTGGACCATCTTCACAAAGCGGTTTAATTCGTCGACGTGCGCATCGATGTCAGCACGCTGGCGCTTTAACAGGTCGATACGTGACAAACATTTTTCGATCGTGACATGGCGCTGTGTGGCACGGCCATCGCCCACATCGTAAAGGTCAATCATCTCGCGGATGTCGGCGAGGCTGAACCCGACCCGTTTGGCGCGTAATATCCACGCCAGCCGGGCGCGGTCACGCTTGGTGTAAATCCGGGTTGTGCCGCGCCGCACCGGGGCAATCAGCCCCTCGTCCTCGTAAAACCGCAGTGCACGCGCGGTGACCCCGAATTCCTCCGACAGGTCTGAAATCGAATAGATATGCCGGTCGCGAAAATCCGGGGTGTCGAGCGTTGCGTGCGAACCAATGTCTGCCATGCGCAGAACGCTAGTTGACGTAGACGTAAAGCGCAAGCGTCGCTATTGAGGCACGGTCGGACCCGCCGGTGTCCGGTCAAAAAACTCGGTCGGAAATTTGACCTGAAGCGCTTGGTCGATCCCCGCGATCATATCATCCCCCGAAGTGGTCGATATGCCGAGCGCGGTCAGTCCGTTGCGCGTCTGCGGGCCAATATCGCCGTCCATATTGCCGATGGTCTGGCCCAGCCGGATCAGGCCCGACTGGACATAGGCCATATCCTGCCCTGCGTTGAACTGGTCGAGCCGCACCCCGACACTGACGATCGCGCTCGCCGCCATCGCCTGATAGGGCTTGTCGAAATTACTGCCTTTTCCCGCCTTGTAATAGGCATGGACCAAAGTGTGGCTGCCGCGGCATTCGAAATGCCAGGACTCGCTGACGCCCTTTGTCGGCGTCGCAATGATCGGGGTCAGGCCGTTTTTCGCCGCGATGACCCAGAAATCGGCGAGCGAGATTTTCATAGAGCTGAGATCGAGATCGAGCGCCCGCCCGCCCTCGTGCAGGCTGCCGCCGGGCGGCGGGCTGAACGCCTTTTTCTTCTTCGATTTCCAGTCCATGTGCGAGCCGAGTTGCATATCGTACGACCGGAACAGGTCCGACAAGACCAGCCGCCCGCCCGCTTTTTTTAGGTCACGCGCGGTCTTGTACAAAGCCAGCTTCATGTCGGGCGTGCATTGCGCCATCCGCTTGGGCAGCGCGACCTTGACCTCGCCGACTTCGTAGATCGACGGAACCATGATCGGGATGAGGGGGGATTTCATGGGAGAGCTCCTTTCTACCAGCAGTCAGCAACATAGCTTTGGCGTTTCAGGTCTGGTTATGAGACGTGACCACCCACCGTTTTCCTGCACCACCGGTATCGAACGGGATTTCGTCGCCCACGCGAAGTACGACATCGGGAACCGGGCCGAAAAAGCCCACATCGAATCCTTGCTTGGCCATCTCTGCCTGATGGACGCGCGCTTCGTTCTCCTTATCGAATACTGCGATCGAAAATGTTTTGTCGCCTGACATTGTCGTCTCCGTTCAAGGGTTTACCGCACTGGCCTTTGTCCACTGAATAACGGACAACAGCATCAGGCCTTGACGCGATTTGATGTTCGCGGCGCAACCGTCCTTATCGAGACCTGCACAGGCCTGTTGAAATCGCTTACCGCTCTGTGCACCTGCATCGAGTTTGACGAGAAAGGCCGTGAGATCGGTCGCGAGGGCAGCAACTTTGCCTGCAACCACCAGCGAGAGATCGCTTTTATCGCCAATCAAGCGTTCGGCTTCAGCTTCATAGGACGCCGCTGCTGCAGGACCAGTCGCAATTGCCGAGGCCCCCGCTTTTTCGGCAAGCAGGCGCGCCGCATGTCCCGTCGCAAAATACTGCGAAATCTCGCCATTAACCGACGGCGCGGTGCCGCCATTCGCCGCATATTTCGATCCGAAATTGGCCAGAACCGAAAGCGTGTCGGTATCGGTGCCCGCGTTGGCGATGAGGCGACAATTGTCGGGGAGATCTGCCTTCACGGTTCCTGGGGTTACGATCTGGGGACATGGTGCTAACACCGTTCCATTGTCCGCTGTGTTCGCCACCACCGGGATTACCACGGCCTCCTGGCGGCTGTACCCCACCGTAATCCCCGGCGTGCTGGTCGCATCGGCCCCGACCTTCACTCCGAAGCTTGTGTTGGTCCCGAACACCAATGTGTTCGAGTGCCGCGTCATCTGGACGCATCCTGAAAGACTTGTTGCCGTCAGCGCGGTAAGAGCGATCCTGCAAAATCGGCTACGCATGCCTTGTCCCCCAACGACTTGAGCAATTGCGCGACATGGGCGGATTCGGCCCGGTCGCGCAGAATAATTACCGTGCGGCAGTCCCCGGCATCGGCGTAGACGAACTTGCTGTCGCGCCAGCCAAAAAATGCCGCGCCATCGAAACCGGCCCCCAGCGTCTTGACGTCGATTGCCGTCAGCTTGCCCCGCGACAACGGATACTCAACCCGAACAAGGCCGAAGTAATAATGCGCCTTGCTCGCTCCATCGACCGGAACCGACACACAAGCTGCCAGCAGTACCGGCAACAACAGTGCTACGGCTTTCTTCATGGCAAAATTTGAACAACTTTGACTATCAAGTCAATATGTATGGCAATGTGAAAAACCGCACAATATTGCCTGATCGCCAATCAGCGAACTGTGACAAGTTTACTACCGTCCAATTTTCGATAAAAACACCCTTGCGCCCCTGTGTGACACGCCGGTCCTGCCGGATCCGCCTTGATCCAAAGTGCATCTTGGTCGCAATCGATGCAGAGTTCGACCACGCGCAGCACATTTCCCGACTCTTCGCCCTTGCGCCACAGCCGCCCGCGGCTCCGCGACCAAAAATGCGCTTCGCGTGTCGACTGGGTCAGCGCCAGCGCCTCGGCATTCAAATGCGCGACCATCAAAAGGTCGCCGGTCGCCGCGTCGGTTACAACGGCTGTAATCAGGCCATTTGCATCCCATTTCGGGTCCAGAACATTCCCCGTTTCACGGTTGTTTCTGCGATCATCGGTCACTGCAAAATTTCCTGTTACAAAAACGAGACAGCGCGGCCCCTCGTCCCTATAGCGCGGCATCCGACGCCGACAACGGATGGGCCCCTTGCTAACAACGAATCCATTTGAAGCCTCCCCCGACGGAGACAAACTCCGCGAGGAGTGTGGCGTATTCGGTGTGTGGGGTTCCGAATCGGCCGCCGCTCTCGTTGCGCTTGGCCTGCACGCTTTGCAGCACCGCGGTCAGGAAGCTGCCGGAATCAGTTCATGGGACGGTCGCCAGTTCCATACGCACCGCGCGATGGGTCATGTCGCGGGCAATTTCGACCGTGACGACATAATCCGCGCCCTCCCGGGCACAATGGCGTGTGGCCATGTGCGTTATGCGACGACCGGAGAAACGGCACTTCGCAATGTTCAGCCTCTCTATGCCGATCTCGCCTCGGGCGGGTTTGCTATCGCGCACAACGGTAATGTGTCGAACGCGATGGCGATCAAGCGCGAGCTGATCCGGCGCGGCTCGATCTTCCAGTCGACCAGCGATACCGAGGTGTTCATCCACCTCGTTGCAACCAGCACCTACCGGACCTTGCTCGACAAATTTGTCGATGCCCTAAAGCAAGTCGAGGGGGCCTATTCGCTGGTCTGCATGACAACCGAGGGGATGATCGCCTGTCGCGACCCACTCGGTATCCGGCCACTGGTGATGGGCGAGTTGAACGGGGCCACAATCTTCGCATCTGAAACGGTAGCGCTCGATGTGGTCGGTGCCGACTACATCCGCGCGGTGGAACCTGGCGAACTGGTCATCGTCACGGCGACGGGTGTTCGCTCGGTAAAGCCCTTCCCCGCCGTTTCTCCCCGCCCGTGCATTTTCGAACATGTTTATTTCAGCCGTCCGGATTCGATTGTTGCGGAGTCAGCGGATGGCCTCAGTGTTTATGACGTCCGCAAGGCCATTGGCGCGCAGCTTGCCATCGAGAACCCGGTTGATGCCGATCTGGTCGTTCCCGTGCCGGACTCGGGCACGCCCGCGGCGATTGGATATGCCCAGCAATCGGGCATTCCGTTTGAACTCGGCATCATCCGATCACACTATGTCGGGCGCACGTTCATTCAGCCGGGCGACCAAGTCCGCCACCTTGGCGTCAAGCTGAAGCACAATGCCAACCGCGCGCTGATCAAGGGCAAGCGTATCGTCCTCGTCGATGACAGCATCGTGCGCGGGACGACGAGCCTGAAAATCGTGCAAATGATGCGCGATGCGGGTGCCGCCGAAGTCCATCTCCGTATCGCCAGCCCGCCGACACGGCATAGCTGTTTCTATGGTGTCGATACGCCCGAACGGACGAAGCTGCTCGCGCACAAGCTCGATGTGGGCGGGATGCAGGACTTTATCCACGCAGATTCACTCGGATTTATCAGCATCGACGGTTTGTATCGAGCATTGGGCGAGACCCAGCGCGCCGACATCCGCCCGCAGTATTGCGATGCCTGCTTTACCGGCGACTATCCCACCCGGCTGACCGATCAGGATGACAGCGCCGTCGAGGACCAGTTTGAAATGCTGGCGGAGCGTGTGGTTTGAGTGAGGCACGGCTGGCGCTCGTCACGGGCGCCTCACGCGGTATTGGTGCCGCAACGGCAGAGGTACTTGCTGCGGCAGGGTATCATGTTGTCCTGACGGCGCGGACGGCAGCAGGTCTCGAAGAAGTCGAGAACCGCATCCATGACGCCGGCGGCAGCGCGACAATAGCGCCAATGGACCTGACCGATGGCGACTCAATTGGACGGCTGGCAACGGCGATTTCGGGACGCTGGGATGCGCTCGACGTACTGGTGCTGAACGCAGCGATGCTCGGCACGCTAACCCCGGTGCCGCACATCGACCCCAAGGAATTTGCGCGTGTGATGACGCTCAACGTCACCGCACAGGCAACAATGATTGCGGCGTTCGATGCGATGCTGCGCGCGTCAAAGGCCGCAAGTGTGATCGGTGTGACCTCCAGCGTCGGGGCAACACCGCGCGCCTATTGGGGCGCCTATGGTGCCTCCAAAGCTGCGTTCGACACGTTGCTCGGTACTTATGCGGACGAAACCAGCGGACGGATCAAGGTCGCCATCGTCGATCCCGGTGCCACCCGTACCGCGATGCGCGCGCGCGCCTATCCCGGTGAAGACCCCGCCAGTTTGAAGCCACCCGAAGTCGTCGCAAACCGCATTGCTGTGCTCGTCCGCGACGGGTTCAAAAGCGGTGAACGGATACGCGTTAACCCTGACTGATAGGATTTGGGTAACAAATGGGGCGCATTCACTAGTTCTTCGACACAGACAGAGTGACCCCCATGACCTTGGCTCTCGTCAATGACCCCTATGCACAAGCCGCGCAGGAAGACCGCTGCGCGCCGCGCATCGTGCTCAATATTCCGGCGATGCTGCGCCCCTCGGGGAACAGCGCCTTTGCGACGACATTGATCGACCTCTCGCTTGGTGGCTTTGCGGCGCAGGCAGTGACCGGAATTCGGGCAGGCAGCCTGTGCTGGCTGACCATAGGCCCGTTCAAGGGGTTACAGGCCGAAGTCGTGTGGAACGACGGACATGTTGTCGGCTGCTCGTTCGCAAATCTGCTCAACCCGGCCGTCTTCAACATGATCGTCAACGGGCGCTAGTTAACGCCCGGCGTCAACCGCCGCCTGTACCGCCTTGTAGAATCGCTCGCGTTCGGCACCGACAGTATCGGGGTCGGTTGCCTTGGGCCAGTTGCCGTTCGACGCGATGATGAGTTTGCGCTTCGGGTCGATGAAGATGCCTTGCCCGAAAATGCCCTGGGCAGCGTAGCTACCGTCGTCGTTGGTCCACCACTGGAACCCGTAACCGCGCCCGGGCTGGGCGATGTCAGCCTGTTTTGTCGTCGCCTGCGCGAACCAGTCATTCGGTACAACACCCCCCTTCCCTGCAATCTGGCCGCCGTCCATCACGAACTGGCCGAAGCGGGCATAGTCGCGCAACCGCGCCGACATGCAGCAACCGCTGATCTCATGACCGGTGTCGCCCAAGATCCAGAAGGCGTCGGCCTCCATACCATAGGGCTTCCAGACCTTTTCCGAGAGATAGTCCGACAGCTTCTTGCCGGTCGCACTCGACACCAGCACGCCGATGAGATTGGTCTCACCGGTTTTGTAAACCCATTTAGTCCCCGCCGGTGCTTCGCGGGACAGGCTTTTCATATAGCTGACGGTGAGGTCCTCGCCCGCTACCGGCTTTTGCAAGCCGAACTGGGCAACATCGGATTTAGGATCGGCATAATCCTCGTTCCACCTCACGCCCGAGGTCATGGTGAGCAGCTGGCGGACGGTAACGTCATCATAGACCGACCCGCGCAGGCCGGGGATATATTGCGTCACCTTGTCGTCGAGGCTCTTGATAAAGCCGTCTTTCACGGCGGCACCAACCAGTGTCGAGGTGAAGGATTTCGCGACCGAAAAACTCGTCCAGCGCCCTTTGGCCCCATAGCCGAGGCCATATTTTTCGAACCGGATCTTGTTGTCCTGAACGATGACAAGGCCCGCGTTACGCTGGCTCTTCATATAAGCGTCGATGTCCATATCGAGCCTGATCGGTGCGCCTAGGCCAAAGGCATGGACAGGTCCGCCCGCCGCGATGTTGCGTACGGTCGCGAGTTTTTCGAGTGCGCGGAAACCATTGTCGCGCTGGTCTTGGGTCCAGAAGAGCACATTCTTATCCTTCGGCAGGTCGCTGTAGAGTTTGATCGTGTCGCAGGCACCGAGCAGGAAAACCGCGCCCAGTGCAGCCAGCTTCAAACGCCTCATGCTTTTCCTTCCCGATACGCGGCAAGCGCGCGTTCGCGTCCTTCGCGATGTCCGATCAGGGGTTTGACATAGGTTGCGGGCGCAACGCCAGCGCCATGCGGATCGTGGATCACGGTGTCGGGCAGCTTTGCCAATTCGGGCACCCATTTGCGGATATAGGCCCCGGCGTCGAATTTGTCTGACTGGCTGAGCGGGGCCATGATGCGGACGAACATATTCGAATCGACGCCCGACCCCGCCGTCCACTGCCAGTTGACCGCGTTCGAGCCATAGTCGGCGTCGACCAGCGTGTCCCAGAACCAACGCTCGCCGCGCCGCCAGTCGATCAGCAGGTGCTTTACGAGGAATGACGCCGCAATCATGCGGACGCGGTTGTGCATCCAGCCTGTTGCCCACAGCTCGCGCATCCCGGCATCGACGACGGGATAGCCGGTCTGCCCCTTGGTCCAGGCGTCGAAGTCGCGGTCGGCTTGGACACCGGCGCGCCATGCAAGCGTGTCGAATTCGGCGCGTGCGGAGCGGCTGGCATAGTCGGGGAATTGGTCGATGGTGTTGGCCGCATAGTCACGCCAACCGATCTCGCGCAGATAGGGCTCACCCTTCGTGCCGACCTTTTTCGAGACATGATGCCACACCGTCGCGGGCGAGATTTCGCCGAAATGCAAATGCGGCGACAGGCGCGAGGTGCCCGCCTCCGACGGCATGTTGCGCGCGCGGTCATAGTCGCCGACAACGTCGAGGAAGGTACGGAACGCGGTTTTTGCACCCTCCTCTCCCGGCGTCCAGACGTCAAAGCCATTGGACCAGTCGGGCTTGGTCGGGAGCAAATTCCAATCTTCCAAACTATCGCTATCCGCTTGCACAGTGTCGGTCTGGTCCGGCACAGGTAGCGGCTTGGGCGGCGGCATCTTATCGAGCAGCGCGCGCCAGTATGGCGTGAAGATCTTGTAGCGCCCCCCGCTGCCGGTGCGGATCGTCGCGGGCGGGGCGAGTTGGTTGCCGTCGTGGAGGGTGAGGCGGTCGGACAGCTCCGCGTCGATGCGCTGCCACCAGGGTTCGTAAAGCCGCGTCGCGTGGATGTGCGTTGCGCCGGTCTCGGCCATCAGCCGGTCGAGTTCGGTCAGGCTGTCGCCTCGCCGCAGGATCAGTTTGCCGCCGAGCGAGGCGTTCAGCGCCTTGAGGCTGTGGTGCAGCCACCACCGTTGCGCGCCGCTGATGGCGTTATCCCCGGGGGTGGTGTCGTCGAGGATATAGACCGGGACGATTGCCCCTTGCTCAATCGCCGCCGTCAGCGCGGGGTTGTCGGCGAGGCGCAGGTCTTGCCGAAACCAGAGGATGGAGGGGTTGGTCATTTACACATACCGTCATGCTGAACTTGTTTCAGCATCCACCCTTCCGCCCGAACAGGCCAAGCGTGGATGGGTGGACCCTGAAACGAGTTCAGGGTGACGATTTCCTCTGGAGAAACCGTCAGATGACATGCACTTCCTTGTCCACCTGCCACGTCTGGCCCTTGGCGATCAGCGCGGTGAGGTCCGGCGTCTTGCCCTTCGCTGCCGCTTCATTCTGCGCGACGACCGCGCTCTCAAACGTCGGCGCGGGGCTGTCGTAGATGACACCAAGCGCCACCGGGAAGCTGCCGAGCGGCAGTTCGACGAGCAGATGCGCGAGCATACGGTTCGTGACGTTGTGGACCATCACGCCCGCCGCCTGCCAGTCGCCCGCGACCACATCGACGATCTCGAATGCCAGCGTGTCGTGGTTCAGCCGCAGGCCCTTGCTGCCACCGTCGAACAGCATCGGTTCGCCGTTGCTCAGCCAAAGCTGGCCGGTCGGCGCATTGGCCTTGTCGGTGAACGGCGCGAACACGTCGTCGTTATAGACGATGCAGTTCTGGTAGATTTCGACGAACGATGTCCCCTTGTGCGCGTAGGCGGCCTTGAGCACTTCGGGCAGGCGCTTGTGAATATCGATACCGCGCGCCACGAAACGGGCACCGGCACCGAGCGCAAAGACGCACGGAGATGCGGGTGTATCGACCGAACCGAACGGTGTAGAGGGGCTGCGCGTGCCGACGCGACTGGTCGGCGAGTATTGCCCCTTGGTCAGGCCATAGATCTCGTTGTTGAACAGCAGCACCTGCACATCGAGGTTGCGGCGCAGCAGGTGCATGGTGTGATTGCCGCCGATCGACAGCGCGTCGCCGTCACCTGTGATGATCCACACGTCGAGATCGGGATTAGCGAGCTTCACCCCCGTCGCCACCGCAGGCGCGCGGCCGTGGATGGTGTGGAAGCCGTATGTCTCCATATAATAGGGGAAGCGCGACGAGCAGCCGATGCCGCTGATAAACACGGTATTCGCCGGGTCTGCGCCAATCTCCGGCATGGTACGCTGCACCGCTTTCAGCACAGCATAGTCGCCGCAGCCAGGGCACCAGCGGACTTCCTGATCGGTTTCCCAGTCTTTGGGAGACGAGGCGCGGACGGGGGTGATGGCATTCATAGCAAGTTATCTTTCAACTTTCGTCATGCTGAACTTGTTTCAGCATCCACCCTTCCGCCCGAACCGGCCAAGCGTGGATGGGTGGACCCTGAAACAAGTTCAGGGTGACGGCGTAAGTGTGTTGAGGGCGTTCTCAATCGCCATCTCGATCTCGGCAATCCGGAACGGCTGGCCGCTGACTTTGTTGAGGGGTTTGGCATCGACGAGATACTGGTCGCGCAGCACGGTCTTGAGCTGGCCGGTGTTCATTTCCGGTACGAGGATATGCTCGTAACTCTCTAGCAAAGCACTAAGATTACGCGGCATTGGCCAGATGTGGCGCAGGTGGATGTGGTGGACGTCCATCCCCTTGGCCCGCGCGCGGCGCACCGCTTGATGGATCGGGCCATAGGTCGAACCCCAGCCGACAACCGCGAGTTTGCCCGAGGTTTCGCCGAGTTCGACCGCTTGCTCGGGGATATGATCAGCAATCCCCGCGACCTTAGCTTGCCGCAAGTCGGTCATCGTCTGATGGTTGGCGGCTTCGTAATTGATATGCCCCGTATCGACCTGCTTCTCGATGCCGCCGATGCGGTGGAGCAATCCGGGGGTGCCGGGCTTCACCCAGGGCCGCGCCAGCTTGGCATCGCGGGCATAGGGTTTGAAGCCACCCTCGGGCACTTCGGTCGTGAACTTAACCGGGAAGGGTTTGAGCGCCGCCGTGTCGGGCACTTTCCACGGTTCAGCGGCATTGGCGATATAACCGTCGGTCAGTAGCATCACTGGCGTCATGAACTGCGTCGCCAGCCGCACCGCCTCGATCGCACATTCAAACGCGTCGGCGGGGCTGCGCGCCGCGATCACCGGCATCGGTGCGTCGCCGTTGCGGCCATAGACGGCCTGATAAAGGTCGGACTGTTCGGTTTTGGTTGGCAGCCCCGTCGATGGCCCGCCGCGCTGCGAATTGACGATGACGAGTGGCAGCTCGGTCATGATCGCCAGACCCATCGCCTCGCCCTTCAACGCGATGCCGGGGCCGGACGACGAGGTGACACCGAGTTGTCCCGCGTAGGACGCGCCGATGGCACTCGCGATGGCGGCAATCTCGTCCTCGGCCTGAAACGTCGTGACGCCGAATTCCTTGAGCCGCGACAGATAGTGCAGAATCGCGGAGGCAGGCGTGATCGGGTAGCCGCCAAAGAACATCTTCAGCCCCGCAAGCTGCGCGCCCGCGACAAGACCCATCGCCAGCGCCTCTGCCCCCGTCACCGTACGGTAGAGGCCAGGTTCGGCGGGTGCAGCCGCAACGCTGTGCTGACGCACCGACGGCCCGAGCTCGGCGGTTTCGCCGTAAGCATGGCCCGCGTTAAGTGCGGCGACATTGGCATCGACCAGCACCGGATTCTTGGCGAATTTCTCGCGCAGCCACTCGATCAGCGGCTCACGATCACGGTCGAACATCCAGAGTGCAAGGCCCAGCGTCCACATGTTCTTGCAGCGAAGCGCCTCTTTATTGCCAAGGCCGAACGGCTTCACCGCGTCGAGCGTGAGCTGCGAGATGTTGAACGAGATCAGCTGCCACTGGGCGAGCGATCCATCGGTCAGTGGCGACACTTCGTACTGAGCCTTCGCCAGGTTGCGCGCGCCGAACTCACCCGCGTCGGCAATAATGAGACCACCGGGCTTGAGCGACCCGACATTGGTCTTGAGCGCCGCCGGGTTCATTGCAATCAGCACATCGGGGGCGTCGCCCGCCGTCTCGATCTGGGTAGAGCCGAAGTTGATCTGGAACGCCGACACCCCGAACAATGTACCTTGCGGGGCACGGATTTCGGCAGGAAAGTCGGGGAAGGTCGAAAGGTCATTGCCCGCGAGCGCGGTCGACAGCGTGAACTGTCCGCCGGTCAGTTGCATCCCGTCGCCGGAGTCGCCTGCGAACCTGACAACGATATTTTCAGGCGCGGGGTGCGCTTCGGATTCTTCGCGGGTGAGTTCGTGAACGGCGGAGGTCATGCGGAGTTCCAGTTAGGTATTCGGCAGTTATCAAGGTCGCGCACCTTTACGCGTCCGGTAGCGTTGTGCCACTTAGTAAAACTTGGGGGGCAATCAATCGAAATAGGCAGCTGCGCAACTTCGCATCGCTGCGGCGTGACGCATTGCCACTGCCATAACGTCGTCACCATAGCCGCCGCCCATGGCACTGGCGAGCGGAATACCGAGCGTGCGCGCCATTTTCGCAACTTGAGTGTCACGGGTGGCGATGCCGTCGTCGCTCATTGATAGCCGCCCGAGTTTATCATCCGCATGAACATCGATTCCGGCCTGATAAAGGATCAGATCAGGTCGGGTGAGCTCGATCATTTCGGTCAGCACAGGGCGCAGGGCGGCGAGATATGCGACATCACCGGTCCCGTCGGGCAGCGCGACATCGCACGTCGAGCGCGCCTTTCGTGCCGGGAAATTCTTGTCCGAATGGACCGACAGTGTGGCGATGTCGGGATGTCCGGCGAGGATGACCGCCGTTCCGTCACCCTGATGCACGTCGCAATCGACGATCAGGACGCGGTGGACATCGCCCTCCTCCACCAGCCGCAATGCCGCGATGGCAAGGTCGTTAAACACACAATAACCCGCGCCCGTGTCAGGCAGCGCATGGTGGCTGCCACCCGCCGCATTTGCTGCATAGCCATGTTGCAACGCCAGTTTGGCCGCAAGCCAAGTGCCGCCGGGACTGACTTGGGCGCGGCGGGCGACGTCAGCTGTAACCGGAAAACCGATACGACGTTCGATGACGGGCGCAACCGACGCGGTGAGGACCGCCTCGACATAGGCAGGGTCATGCGCCACCTCCAACCAGGCGCGCGGCATGGGTTCGGGACGATGTTCAGTCAGATCACCTGCTGCGCGCAGCACGTCCATGACCGCCGCATATTTGCTGAAGTGATGCGCGCCGCCGCGTGCGGTCACGACATAATCGGGGTGGTGGACGACGTGGAGCATGATGTGCCCCCGCTACGCGAACAGCCGCTTTCATGCGAGCGCATCTTACGTTAGCGTCAAGCAAACCGGAGAAAAACATGACCTATAGCGACCGCCCCGACGTCAATGCATTCCTGACGTTCCTCAACAACGTCCCCGGCCCCAAGATGCACGAACTGCCGCCCGCCGCCGCACGGCTGACGATGGTCGCGATGCGTGCGGTGGCGGAGGTCGAAACAGGGCCACTAGCGGTCATCAGGAACCTCGAGATACCGACCCCGGCTGGACTGATCTACGGGCGGCTCTACGACGCCCGCGAAAACCGCGAGGCAGGGCCGGTCATGGTGTTCTATCACGGTGGCGGCTTCGTGATCGGCAATCTCGACACGCATGAGCCCTATTGCGCCGAAGTTGCCCGCACGCTCGACATCCCCGTAATTGCCATCGACTATCGCCTTGCACCCGAGCATCCTTGGCCCGCCGCACCCGATGATTGCGAAGCCGCGACACGCTGGATTGCCACCAGCCCGGCTGAGCTGGGCCGCACCGTGACGGGTCTCGTCACATCGGGCGACAGCGCGGGCGGCAATCTGGCGGTCGTGACGACGATGGCATTGCGCGACAAACCCGCCGCCGTGCCGGTGATCGCGCAATTCCCGATCTATCCGGTCGTTGATGATAGCGCCGAATGGGGATCATACCTTGAACACGGCGAGGGCAAGCTGCTGACGTTCGAGGCGATGCAATATTTTACCGATGCCTATGCCGCCGAAGTGGGTCATGTCCGCGCTTTCCCGTTGCGCCACGATCATCGGGGGATGCCACCTACGCTCGTCGTCACCGCATCGCTCGACCCGCTCCGGGACCAGGGCCGCGCCTATGTCGGCGAACTGGCGAAGGCGGGCGTGCCAGTGGTTTACCGCGAGGCTATGGGCAACATCCACGGCTTCATCAACATCCGCAAAGGCATTCCATCGTCACAAACCGATGTCGTCGGGTGTCTGACGGTGCTGAAAGCGATGATCGCCGAGGTCGCGTGACCAAATCGCTGGAGTATCGGGCAGCCGCTGCGGTGATGCTGCTCAATGCCGACAATCAGGTGTTCGTGGCGCAGCGCATCGATTCGAGCCTCGATGCGTGGCAGATGCCGCAGGGCGGCCTTGATCCGGGCGAGGATGCACGGACAGGCGCATTGCGCGAGCTGGAAGAAGAAACTGGCATCGGGCCACATCTGGTCGAAATCGTCGCCCTGTCTTCGCGCGAATTGCTCTACGATCTGCCGCCCGAACTGGCCGGTAAATTATGGAAGGGACGCTACGCGGGCCAGCGTCAAAGCTGGTTCCTGATGCGGTTTCTGGGCACCGATGCCGATGTGAATCTCGACACCGAACACCCCGAATTTCGCAACTTCCAATGGGTCGACCCGTGGCGGCTGCCCGACTTGATCGTGGCGTTCAAGAAAACGCTGTACGAAGTAGTGCTCGAAGAGTTTGCAGCGCATTTGCCCCCGAAACCAGCCCCTTAACTGCGCGCAGCCACCGCCGGAAACGCGCGGCTGTTGCGCAGGATCGCGGCGGACACCAGCGCGACGATCAGGCCAACAGGGACGATTTCGGTAAAGGTCATTGGCATCCGGAACAGCGGGTCGGCGTATTGCGTCTTGAATGCCGCCATCTCGGCGCTCAATTTTGCGAGTTCCGCTGCCGACGCACCCGCCGCCGCTTTCGCGTCAATCGCCTGTGTCGTGTAAACATCCATGAAGGTGTAGTCGGTCGCGTACATATAGGCTTCCCAACCCGCGACGTAGCAAAGCCCCGCAACGCCTGCGATGCCAAGGCCGATGCCGAACGCCGGCCAGAAGCGGATCACGCCACCGAGCGCCGTGTCGCGGTATCGTTTCACCCCGACGAAGACCATCGACAGCGCGACGAGCATGGTTAGATAGCCGACCACCATGCCGAACGTGCCGTGATCAGTCACGAGGTTGATGCCGATCTGCATCCCAACGGCAACGATGATGCCGGCAATGATGCCGTAAACCGCGATGATGCGTCCCATGGCCCTGCTCCTGTTCGAGCAATCCTTGTAGCATGAATCGTGCAGGTTCGCGTGCCCTATCCCGCCGCCTTCACTTCTAGACGGAAGCGGTGGAGGAGCGGCTCGGTATAGCCGTTCGGTTGTGTGACGCCTTCGAACACCAGCGCGCGGGCTGCCTTCATCGCGATGCTGTTAGGGGTCAACTTGCGGTATAGCGGGTCGCTGGCGTTCTGGCCGTCGACCTTTGCCGCCATGCGGGTGAACGCCGCATCGACCTGTCCCGTCGTGCATATCGCGTGGAGGAGCCAGTTGGCGAGCGCCTGCGATGCGATACGCAAGGTTGCACGGTCCTCCATCAGACCAACGTCGTCGATGTCGGGCACTTTCGAGCAACCCACGCCTTGGTCGATCCAGCGGACGACATAGCCGAGGATGCCCTGCGCGTTATTGTCGAGTTCGCGCTCGATCTCGGTCGCGCTCCAGTTGCGGCCCGTGGCCAGCGGTACGCTGAGCAGATCGACGAGCGGCGGGATCGCGGTCAGTTCATTTTGCCGCGCGAACACATCGAGCTGGTGATAGTGCATCGCGTGCAAAGTGGCGGCGGTCGGCGACGGCACCCAGGCGGTGTTCGCGCCCGCCATCGGGTGGCCGATCTTAGCAACCA
>JANNCK010000053.1:0-9654 GCA_031386545.1 Sphingomonadales bacterium | reverse complement strand
TCGAGGCGATGGTCGATGTCCTTGGCGGGAATGGTCAACGTGAAGGCGCGCTTCAGGCCTTCGTTCAGCGTTTCGGCAATCTGCATGGTCAATGGGTCATCCGGTTAGTTTCTTGGTGTTTCCAAGCACAGCAACTTCTGGTGCGGGCGAAGGGACTCGAACCCCCACATCTCTCGATACCAGAACCTAAATCTGGCGCGTCTACCAGTTTCGCCACGCCCGCACGGAAGCACCGACAAGGCGCGCGTCTATATGGGCGGTTGGACGATAGGGCAAGGGAGCGAGTGGCCTGTTCGTGCGTTGAGGGCGGAGAGGAGAAATTGTCATGGCAACCGTCCCCAACCCCGAACCCGACTATGGCCCCGTCGATAGCCCCATGCCCACCGTCCCGCCTAGCGAAATGCCGCCGATGCCGGGCGATATAGATGTGCCCGAGCCGAGGGTGGAGAGTGTCAAGTAGATGAACGCCTAACCGACCCGCGCGGTGCCCACGAGGGTGTGGTACCGCGCGATGTCGCGGTCGAAATAGTGGATCACGGGTGCCTCGAATGTGATGAGGTAGAGCTTGTCGCCGATAATCGCGCCCGTACCCTCGCCATTGCGGCGCACCTCTTCGCCCTGCTGGACGAAGCTATAGGTGAAATGCACCCCGGGCTTACCCGCGAAGGTTGCCGGTTCGACCTTGCCGATTTCGAACAGCGAGGTTGCCGCAGCGACGCGGTAGCTGCCCTCGAACAGTGACACGATGTCCGTAGGAAGCATTGCCGCCGTGAATTTGGGTAGCGGACGATTCTTTTTATCAACCTCGCGGAACAGCGTGCGCCCTTCCTCGATACCCGCATAAAAAGTCAGGTCATTGAGCGACAGGCCATCGAGCGTCCAGCTTTCGGCGTTGCGACCGATTTTTGATCCCAGACGGTTCCAGTCGTTGGGCGGTGTAACCGACAGGCCGAGCTTACCGACAGGTTGCGCTTTGCCAGTGGGCATCAGTTTGAAGCCTGCTGCTGCGGGGGTGGCAGTGAGAGCAAGCGCAAGAGTGACCCCGACCAAAACCGACTTGGCTGAGCTTGTCGAAGTCCCCTTCGTCGCTTCACCTAACCGACTGGCGTGAACTTGGCCCTTCGACAAGCTCAGGGAAGTCGGAGTAGCAAACCACTTCATGACGTCACTCCCGCCATCATCGACATCATCGATTTGTCCTTCGCATCAGGTTTTTTCTCGAGATAGGTTTTAATCGCGGCCTGCCCGCCGGGCGTGTCTCCACTGCGCAGCAGGGCCACGCCAAGGCCGCGCCACGCCTCGACAGGTGCACCCCCCTTGGCCACGGCATCGCGGTAGTAACTGGCAGCCGCCTTGAAATCGCCGGGCTTGCCCCGCGAACGGTAGAGTTCGCCGCGCGCGTACAGTAACTCGCCGGTCCAGCTGCCGTCGGCGAGTTGGCCGAGCAGCAGTTCGGTCGCGCCAAAATCGTTGAGTTTGATCTGGTCATCGACAAAATCTGCCCACCACGGACCAAGCGCCGCGTGGTATTCGCTGGCGTTCAGCGCCGTTGCGGTTGGCGACGCCAGAACTCTGGCCTGTTTGTCGAGTTCGGCCTGTCGCTGGATACTGGTTGGGTGGGTGGCAAACATACCGCCCTCGCGGCTTTTCTTGCGCTTCCGTTCGGCTTCGGTCGCCGCATCCTCCGCCAATATCTGCGCCCAGACTGTCGAGGCAGCGGCGGGATTATAGCCAGCTTTTGCCAGCATCGGCAGCGAACCCGAATCAGCTTCGCGCTCCATCTCGCGCGAATTGGCAAAGATCGTCCCGACCATGCCAAGCGAGGCCAATCCGATCCCAGCCCCGATCCAGCCTCCGATAGGAATTATCGACAGCCACGCCGCCGCGTTGGTCTTTGCTTTAATATCGCGGAATGACCGGACGCTGTGGCGGTTACGGTAATGGGAGTATTCATGCCCGAGAACTGCCGCCAGTTGCGCCTCGTTGCGGGTGCGGAGGAACAGGCCCGACCACACTTGCATCATGCCGTTGGGAGCCATGCTCGCGTTGAAATAGGCCGTGCGGACAATGTAGATTCGCACGTCCTTGCATTCGGCTTCACCGACCGTTTTGCAGAATACTTGCCGGACATAAGCGTTCAGCGCGGCGTCGCGAATGACGAAGTTCGAAGTTTTGAACTGCCGCTCGACTTCATCGACCTGCATCCACAAGCCACGCTCGTCGGCATCCTGTGGTTGGTAACCGGGTGTGGCGACCGGCGGCGGGGCAGCGGCGGTGAGCAGCAAGGCCAGCGGCAAGAGCGGTTTCATTTCGCCGTAACCGCAGCCTTGGGTGCTTCGCCGGGACGCGTCGGCATCGATGCCATGATCGCGTTGACCATCCCCTTGGCCCCGTCCTTTTCGCGTACGTCGCCCTTTGACCCGCGCAGGACGTTGAACCACACGACATTGCCCGAAGACAGCTCGACCAACGAGGCATAGGCAACATGTTGACCGCCAGATACAATGACGCAGAACCCGACAATACAACCGAGCATTCCGGCAACCTGCATCCCCTTACGACCCGCCGTCGAAAAATTGTCACGGGTGTAAAGGAACAGCGCATAGTTGCCGCCTGATAGATCACCTATCTTCTGTGCGCCCGGCCCCATCGTCCAGTCGAACTTGTCCTTCTTGGTCGGCAGTTTCGACCCGTAATATTTGTGCTGGATGATCGCATCGGCGACCGATTTATGCAGCGCGGTGTAATCGGCCATGAGTTGTGCCGCATCGCCCGATTGCTCGTCGATGAATTTGAATTCGATCTTCCGCGTCGCGCCATTGGCCTTGAGCGCCTCGGCAAGGTTCACGCGCGCGGCCCTGGTCCAGTCCGCGTTGGGCAGCGGCAATCCCCCTGCCGCCAACTCACCGACATCTGTGTCGGGGCGCATCAGGACAATCGTCACCGGCTTGTCCTTGGGCAAGGCATAGCCCGACGCGGTCATGGTCTTTGTTCCGGCTAACGCCTGCGGCCCCGTGAATGCGCTACAGGCCAGCATCGATGCGGCCAGTGCGGTGGTGATAGAGCGACCCATGCAACCCCCTGCAACAATCCGACTCTCGGGTCGGTCACCACAAGTTAGGCAGAAGCCAGCAATTCCCGCAACCGTTCGTTGATGACTTTTGGATTCGCCTTGCCTGCCATCGCTTTCATCGTCTGGCCAACGAAGAAACCGAACAGCGCTTCCTTGCCGCCGCGATATTCAGCGACCTTGTCGGTGTTGGCGGCAAGGATCGTGGCGATGGCGGCGTCGATAGCGCCGGTATCGCTGGTCTGTTTCAGGCCTTCGCGTTCGACGATGCCCCCTGCCCCGTCGCCGGTTTCGAGCATCTTTTCAAAGACGGTCTTGGCCATGCTGCCTGACAGGGTACCGTCACCGACGAGGTTGAGCAGTTCGGCGGCCTGTGCCGGGCTGACCGGGCTGTTGGTGATGTCGCGGCCAAGGCGGTTGAGCGCGCCGAACAACTCGCCGGTTACCCAGTTTGCCGCCGTCTTGCCCTCGACACCCTGTGCCAACAGAGCCTCGAACCAGTGCGCGGTCTCGACATCGGCGGTCAGGACTTCGGCGTTATACGGCGTGATCCCCATCGTATCGGTGAAGCGGGTACGCTTTGCCTCGGGCAGTTCGGGCAGGCTTGCCTTGCATTCGGCGACGAACGCTTCGGTCAGGACGAGCGGGAGCAGGTCGGGGTCGGGAAAATAGCGATAGTCGTGCGCGTCTTCCTTCGACCGCATCGAGCGGGTGACGCCCTTGTCCGGGTCGAACAGGCGGGTTTCCTGCACGATGGTGCCGCCGCCTTCGATGACATCAACCTGACGCCGCGCCTCGATCTCGACAACCTGCTGGATGAAGCGGACCGAGTTGACGTTCTTGGTTTCCGTGCGCGTGCCGAACTCGTCGCCGGTCTTGCGAACCGACACATTGACGTCGGCGCGCATCGAGCCCTGTTCCATATTGCCGTCGCAGCTGCCGATATAGCGGACCAGCTGGCGCAGCTTGCGGACGTACTCGCCTGCCTCCTGTGGGCTTCGCATGTCGGGTTTCGACACGATTTCCATGAGCGCGACGCCCGAACGGTTGAGATCGACGTACGACATCGTCGGATGCTGGTCGTGCATCAGCTTGCCCGCGTCCTGTTCGATATGGATGCGCTCGACCCCGATCGTCTTGGTGCCCTCATCGGTGGTGACGGTGATCGCGCCTTCGCCGACAATGGGGTGGTAAAGCTGCGAGATCTGGTAGCCCTGCGGCAAGTCGGCGTAGAAATAATTCTTGCGGTCGAACCGGCTCCACAGGTTGATGGCGGCATCGATTGCAAGGCCGGTACGGACGGCCTGCTTCACGCACTCGGCGTTCGGGACGGGCAGCATCCCCGGCATGGCGGCATCGACCAGCGACACCTGTGAATTCGGCTCCGCCCCGAACGCGGTCGATGCGCCCGAGAACAGCTTGGCGTTCGACGTGATCTGGGCATGGACTTCAAGGCCGACCACGACCTCCCAGTCACCGGTTGCGCCTTTGATGCGAAACGCGCTCACCACCATTCCCCCGGTCGTGCGACAAAAGCGGCGCGTTCCTCGATAGCGAGGCATGCGTTCAATACACCCTGTTCATCGAGTGCCTTGCCGATCACCTGCAGGCCCAGCGGCAGGCCCTGTCCGTCCAGCCCGCCCGGCACCGACATCGCGGGCAACCCAGCGAGCGAACTCGGCACGGTGAACACGTCGTTGAGGTACATCGCGAGCGGATCGGCGCTCTTTTCGCCGAGCGCGAACGCGGCGCTTGGCGCGGTCGGCGTAAGGAGCAGATCGCACGACTTCCACGCTTCGTCGAAATCGCGCGCAATCAGGCTGCGAACCTTCGATGCCTGTGTGAAATAGGCGTCGTAAAAGCCTGCTGACAGGACATAAGTTCCGATCATGATACGGCGCTTTACCTCTGGCCCAAACCCGGCGGCGCGGGTCGCGGCATACATATCCTGCAAACCGGCACCTTCCGGTAAGTCGCGCAAACCGTAACGCACCCCGTCATAGCGGGCGAGGTTCGACGACGCCTCGGCAGGGGCAATGATGTAGTAGGCGGGCAGGGCGTATTTCGTGTGCGGCAACGATACCTCCACGACCTCGGCCCCCGCGTCCTTCACCCAGGCAATGCCGCGTTCCCACAGCGCGTCAATTTCGGGCGGCATGTTATCGACGCGGTATTCCTTGGGAATGCCAATACGTTTGCCACGCAGATCGCCCGACAATGCGCCCTCCCAATGGGGAACGGGCAAGTCGAGCGAGGTTGCATCCTTTGCATCGAAGCCCGCCATTGCCTCCAGCATGATCGCGCAGTCACGGACATCACGCGCCATCGCGCCCGCCTGATCGAGCGACGAGGAGAAAGCCACTACGCCCCAGCGCGAGCAGCGGCCATAGGTCGGTTTAATCCCGCTGATGCCCGTGAACGAGGCGGGCTGGCGGATCGACCCGCCCGTGTCGGTACCGGTTGCCGCCGGGCAAAGCCGCGCGGCGATTGCCGACGACGAGCCGCCAGATGACCCGCCGGGGGCAAGTGCGGCATTGCCGCCGTCGCTGCGCCGCCACGGTGAAATGACATTGCCGAATGCGCTGGTCTCGTTCGATGAGCCCATCGCGAACTGGTCCATATTCAGCTTACCGAGCATCCCAGCGCCGGCTGCCCATAATTTGCCTGAAACGGTCGATTCATAGGGTGGTATGAAACCTGCCAGAATATCGCTGCCTGCCGTAGTCACCACGCCCTTGGTGCAGAACAAATCCTTCATCCCGATGGGAACGCCCGACATGGTTTTGAGGTCGCCAGAGGTGCGCGCAGCGTCGGCGGCGTCCGCCGCTGCGAGCGCATGATCGGGCGTTTCAACGAGGAACGCGTTCAGCACCTTTGCAGCCGCGACCTTGTCGATGAACGCGGTTGCGACTTCTCGCGCAGAAAAATTGCCGTCGCGAACACCGTCGCGGAGGGCGGCAATCCCAAGATCAGTAATTTCAGACATCTATTCAATCACTTTCGGCACGCCGAAAAAACCGTGTTCTGGAGCGGGAGCGTTGGACAGCACGGCGTCGCGGATGTTGCCGCCAGTCAACGGATCAGCATCGACGACGTCCTGACGCAATCGCAGCGTATTGGGGATGACGGCGGTCATCGGCTCGACCGACGACGTATCGACTTCGCCGAGTTGCTCGATCCAGCCAAGGATGTTGTTGAGTTCTGGCACCATTGCCGCAACCTGATCGTCGGTGACGGCGATACGGGCGAGCGAGGCGATTTTCCGGACGGTTGCGCTATCGACTGACATGATACGGGCCGCTAGCAGCAACCCCGACACCCTTCAACGGTCGGACAGCACATGGCCCGCAAGTTTCTCTACGTCGTCGCCTTTTTCATTTTTCTGGTGGTGCTTTGCGGCATCGTCTGGGCGCTGTTCAGTGACAAGCTGATCCGCATGGCATTCGTTCCCGCCGCGCCGTTTGCCGAGCAGGGCCCGATGGCGGCGAACGCCTATGCCGACCGGGCGATGTGGTATGCGCATCCGGGTGCTGGACTGGGCAATCCGGCGGTATGGCGGCCCAAGGGTATTGCGGCGAGTCCGGTAGCGCGCGGCGCATCGGTGTTTTTCGTACACCCGACGAGCTACCTGACCCGCGCCGCATGGAACGCGCCGCTCGACGATTCGACCTCGGCCGATCTGGCACGGACGTTCATTCGCGGACAGGCGAGCGCGTTCAACGGCGTCGGCGCGATCTGGGCACCGCGATACCGCCAAGCCACTTTCGGATCGTTCCTGACCACCAAGACAGAGGCGCAAAAGGCGCTCGACGCCGCATACAGCGACGTCGCTCTCGCCTTCGACGCTTTCATCGAGCAAGCACCCAAGGATCACCCGATCTTAGTGGCGGGCCACAGCCAAGGCGCACTTCATCTTACGCGGCTGCTACGCGAGAAAGTTGCGGGCAAACCCCTCGCGGCACGAATCGTTGCGGCCTATGTCGTCGGCTGGCCAGTGTCCGTCGACACTGACCTCAAGGCAATGGGCCTGCCCGCCTGCGCCGCAGCCAGCCAGACCGGCTGCATCCTGTCGTGGCAAAGCTTCGCCGAGCCTGCGGACACAAAGCTGGTCACCGAGACCTACGATGCGACCATCGGTTTCGACGGTCGCCCACGCAAGAGGACGGCGATGCTGTGCACCAACCCGCTGACCGGTGTGCCGAATACTGCGGCGGATGAGAAAGCGAACCTAGGCGCGGTCATCCCCGATGGCGACCTGAAGGACGGCACGCTGCAGGCCGGCACCATCCCGGCCAAGTGCGATGCGCGCGGGTTCCTGTTGATCGGGGCACCGCCAAAAGGCATCAAAAGCTACGTTCTGCCGGGCAACAACTATCATGTGTTCGACTATAGCCTGTTCTGGACGAACATCCGCGCCGATGCCGCGCGGCGGCTGGCGGCTTTCGCAAAACCTTGACGCTACCGCCGGGCAGCGCGTAGGGGCGCTGCTTCGCTGGCAAGGCCCCTTCGTCTAGCGGTTAGGACGCGGCCCTCTCACGGCTGAAACACGGGTTCGATTCCCGTAGGGGTCACCACCGCCTCCCGGATTCAGCGAATTGGCGGTGGCGAGGGAACAAGCCGCACCCCGCGTCCTTGAGGATGGTATGAAATACCTCGCGTGCTGCCTTGCCCTCGCCCTTCCCGCTGCTGCAGTCGCAGGTGGGCGCGATGACATTGGTAGCGGCGAAACGATTATCGTCACCGGTCGTGGGCTGGATGCGCCGATCGGTATCGAGGCATATGACAGCGTCGTTATTAAGCGCGACCGCCTGAATTTGAACGCCTCTGGCCGGATCGAGGATGTGCTCGGCGATGTTGCCGGGTTCCAGCAATTCCGCCGGACCGACAGCCGTGCCGCCAATCCGACCAGCCAGGGGGCCACACTCCGTGCACTTGGCGGCAATGCGTCCAGCCGCGCGCTGGTGTTGCTCGACGGGGTGCCGCAGGCCGACCCCTTCACCGGCTTCATCCCCTATTCGGCATTGCGGCCCGAGCGGCTTGCCTCGGCACGGGTAACGCGGGGCGGTGGCGCGGGTGCCTTTGGTGTCGGGGCGGTCGCAGGCACGATTGAGCTTGCTAGTGGCGGCCCTGCCGACCTTCCCGGTTTGTCCGCTAGTGTCTCCGGTGGCAGCCGCAATGCCAGCGAGGTTTCGGGCGGTATCGTCCAGCAGCTCGGCGCGGGGTTTGCGAGCATTAACGCGGGTTGGGATCGCGGCGACGGCTATATCCTGATCCCGGCGGCGCAACGGGGTTTTGCAGACATTCCGGCGAGCTATGAAGCATGGAGCGTTGCCCTCCGCGCTGTTGCTCCGATCTCGCCAACACTGGAAGTACAGGCAAGCGGCCTTGTTTTCGACGATCACCGGTTGCGCGGGCTTGCCGGTACCGCATCTCGCAGCCGGGGTGCCGATGCCAGCATCCGGATCGTGGGCAAGGGGCGCTGGGGCTTCGAGGCACTGGCCTATCTTCAGGAACGCAGCTTCCGGTCAGGCTTCGTTTCGACCGCCGCCGACCGCTCAAGCACGACAACGACGCTCGACCAGTTCAACACGCCGTCCACCGGACTGGGGGCCAAGATCGAAATCCGCCCGCCGGTTGGCGCCGGCACCACGCTGAGGATCGGTGGCGACATCCGCGATGCGTCGGGCAACACCAACGAGTTTTTTCGCTATGTGACAGGCGCGCCGACACGACTGCGGCGCGCGGGAGGACTCAACACGACATTTGGCGGGTTCGTCGAGGGCAGCCGGACGATAGGCGCGTTGACACTGACCGGCGGTGCACGCCTTGACCGATGGTCGATCCGTAGCGGTTTCCTGACCGAGACTCCCGTCGGCGGTGGTTCGGCCACGCTGGACCTTGCCTATGCCGACCGCGCAGGCACGCGGCCGACTTTTCGCGGTGGGGCAGTGTTCGAGGTCTCCGACAGGATTGATGTCCGTGTCGCGGGCTATTCAGGGTTCCGGATACCGACACTCAACGAACTCTACCGCCCATTTCGGGTCGGGGCCGATGCGACCGCCGCAAACGGCGCGCTGGAGCTGGAGCGGCTCAAGGGGTTTGAAGGGGGGCTGGGGCTTCGTGCCGGTCAAGCGACGCTGGGACTGACCGCGTTCTGGAACCGGCTTCACGGCGCGATTGCCAATGTCACACTGGGTAGCGGACCAGCTAACTTCCCCCAAGTCGGTTTTGTCGCAGCCGGCGGGGTGTTTCGCCAAAGGCTGAATGTCACAGCCATCGAGGTGAAGGGAATCGAGGTGACCGCCATAGTGCCGCTCGGCGATTTCCGGCTGTCGGCATCCTATGCGTTCACGGATGCCCGCGTCCGCGCGACGGGGCTTGCGGCTTCGCTGAACGGCAAACGACCCGCGCAATCACCCGAGCATCAGGGCATCGCAACCCTCGCCTATTTCCCGGTCTCGGGACCACAGGGATCGGTGAGTGTACGTTACGCGGGCGCGCAGTTCGAAGACGATCTAGAGGCGCGCCTGTTGCCCCGTGCTATTACGGTGGACAGCGTCGTCAGCCTGCCCCTGTTTGCGAAC
>JANNCK010000035.1:0-10744 GCA_031386545.1 Sphingomonadales bacterium | reverse complement strand
TTGAGTGGGAGGTTTTGTTCAACAGCTGCGCTGCGCAGTGCATCCCAGAACACCGGCTCAAGCGTGAGCGCGGTTTCCTGACACGCAATGGTGATCGAGCGTTTGACGGGGGGGGCGTGGGTGGGGGGCATGGGTTTCGCTATCTAGTCTTGAATGTCGTTGAGGGCTGCGCGGAGCTGGCTCAACTCAACTTCGTCAACTGGTTGACCCCAAAACTCAGCAAACCAACGAACTTTCGCGACGTAGAACGCAAATTGTGTCTCGTAGTCTAGCCGTGATGAGCGGTTGAAAAATTCGCCAAAGTGCTCGCCCACCTCAACCGCCTCTTTAGCCAGCTCGGACAAAGTGGCCTCGAGGGCCGTTGGGTCGAAAAATGGTCCACATGAGTGAAACCCGTTTGGATCCCTGAACATTGCAAAACCGGCTGGATGCGGATGTGCCGCCAAGCGGCAAATTAATTTGTAGGCCTCTTCGCGTTTGCGAGTCGTGTGATTGTAGTGGTCATCAAGTGCTTTGCGAATGATAACCGGGGCGAACAGGTCACGATGTGTCTTTTCATCTCCTGTACGCCAGACGACTATCTGGGATAGGTGAAGGCCAAAATAGTTTAAGAGGAAAGAGGTTTCCAGAATGTCGCGCTGATGAACGGCGGATGCTTGATAGTAGCCGGACATGAGAAGGTTGATCGATACGCTAAGGCCGTTTGCCACCCGGATTCCGAGCAACCGAATTGTGAGATCGTCGTCGCTGATATGGTTGTCGCGCAGCACATAGTGTCGAATTAGACTAATCGTCATTTCAATTGCGGTCGCATGAAGTGACAAATTTGAAGAGGATTCGATCAGATGGATAGTTTGCTGCCGAATTTGCTCTTCGCCGACATGAAGAAGCACAAAATTTGCTGGAAACTCAGGCACTACCTAACCCCTACCGCACGTCATTGAGAGTGTCGCCAAGCTCAAACAAAACGCAGAAAGCTACACATCGGCATCTCTCACGAAGGCTGCGGTCGGCAAAGCCGCCGCTGTCGTCAGCCGTTTACCGACCCCTAACCCGCCGCATTCAACTCCCCCATCCCCGTCAACCGCATCACCCCGCTGCCCGGGAGTTCCACCCGCAGTTCGAGAGTGCCGCCCGCCGCTTCCACGAAGCGGCGCAACGTCGATAGATACAGATCGGTCTGGCGCTCGATCTTGACGATGGCGGGTTGCTTGATGCCGAGGCTCTGCGCGATCTGCTCCTGCGAGCGTCGGGCGATTTTACGGAGGGCTTTCAGCCCTTCGACCTCGGCATGGAGTTCCGCCGACCGCTCGAAGATGCGCGCCTGACTCTCGGGCGACATGCCCGCGATAACTTCGTCGAGAGTGCGACCCAGCGCGCCTGTTTCGGCAGCCTGAGTTTGGTCCACACCCTTGGTAGTTTTCGCTTTGCTTGCCATGCTACTTTCCTTTCAGCGTATCGAGATGCTCGGTAAAGCGGGCATCGGCCTTGGCGATCAGCACTTTGTAGAACCGTTTCTGCGCGACCCCGGCCTTGTCGCCCGCCACAAATATGATGCCGTTGCGGGCCGGATCAAACGCGAATGCCACCCGCCAAACCCCGTCGCCCGCATTGAACCGCAATTCCTTCATATTGACGTGGCGCGAACCGCTCAGCGTGTCGGCATGAGGCCTGCCTAGCGTCGGGCCGAACGTGCCGAGCAACCTTGCCGATGCAGCCAGTGCTTCCTGCACATCGAGCGGGAGTTCGGCGAACTCATCCTCAAACGCGCGATGGAAGATTACTGTCCATGACATGGGCATATATAACCTATAGGTTATTATTTGTCGAGAGGGCAATCATGAGTGGGAGGGCAGTCGGCAAAGCCGCCGCTGTCGTCGGCCGGGGCTGCTGGCCCCGCCGGTCGTGCCGGTGGCTGCGCGGCTCGCTTCGCGTTGCCGCGCACCGGGGCGGGCATGGCCGCCCCTGCCACCGTCAGTACATATGCTGCCCGCCATTCAGCGACAGCGTCGACCCCGTCACGAATCCGCCGTCCTCGCTCACCAGAAACGCTACGCCGCGCGCGATTTCATGCGCTTGGCCCAGTCGTCCGACCGGGATTTTCGCGACGATCTTGGCCAGCACTTCGGGTGGCACCGCCGCGACCATATCGGTGTCGATATAGCCCGGGGCGATCGCGTTGACGGTCACGCCCTTTTTCGCGCCTTCCTGAGCCAGTGCCTTGGTAAAGCCGTGGATGCCCGATTTCGCTGCGGCGTAATTGACCTGGCCGTATTGGCCCGCCTGCCCGTTGATCGATCCGATGTTGACCACCCGGCCCCATCCCCGCGCGGTCATGCCCCCGAAGGTTGCCTTGGCCATGTTGAAACAACCGCCCAGATTGACGCGCATTACGTCATTCCAGTCGTCGAAACTCATCCGCGCGAGCACGCCGTCACGGGTGATACCGGCGTTGTTCA
Source organism: Sphingomonadales bacterium (assembly GCA_031386545.1). Classification (GTDB taxonomy): domain Bacteria; phylum Pseudomonadota; class Alphaproteobacteria; order Sphingomonadales; family Sphingomonadaceae; genus Sphingomonas_O. The sequence goes on along the minus strand of JANNCK010000035.1, from coordinate 8,285 downwards.
CGACAATATCAATGTCACCCAAATCGGCGGCAACGCGCTGACAGCCCGCAATACAGGCCTCATGATCGCCAACGTCCCAACGATAGGCGCGAATGCCGGTTTCGGCGGTAAAGGCGTTCGCCTTTTCCTCGTTGCCCATGTAATTTGCGGCAACGGTAATGCCCATGTCCTTGAGCGCAAGGCTGATCGCCTGGCCAATACCGCGCGTGCCGCCGGTTACGATAGCTACTCTCGCCATGGTCATCCTCCTGTTATTTTCAGGAAGCCTAACTGCGGGGGAGCCAGCCTTCAAGTTCACGGCGAACGATTATCTGCAGCAATGTCATGCTTTCCGTGGAGGCATTGAGACATTCGAGCGCCGCAAAGTCGCCGCCGCCCGCCTCGACAAAGGTATCGCGCCCGCGGATCGCTATTTCCTCCAGCGTTTCGAGATTATCGGCGCTGAATCCCGGCGTCACTACCGCGACAGATTTGACGCCTTCGCGGCCCAAACGTGCGAGGGTTTCCTCGGTCGAGGGTTCGAGCCATTTGGCACGACCGAGCTTTGACTGGAAGCTGACGACGAGGTCACGGCCCAGCGCATTCGACAACAGACGCGCTGTCTTTTGGCACTGGCAATGATAGGGGTCGCCGTGTTCGAGCGTCGACAGCGGCATCGAATGAAAGCTGGCGACGATGGCTTCGGGTATAAACGAAAGTGCCGCAACCTGCCGCTCAACGGATAGCTTGAGCGCCTCGATATAGGCGGGGTCGTCATGCCACGGCGGCAACGTCCGGAGCGCCGGTTGCCAGCGCATTTTCTTGAGCACGTCGAACACGCGGTCGTTGACCGTTGCGGTCGTTGCACCCGAATATTGCGGGTAGAGCGGCGCGATCAGAATGCGCTGGCACCCCGCGTCCTTCAGAGCGGTCACGCGGTCGGCAATCGCGGGTTTTCCGTACCGCATTGCCCAGTCAACAATCACATTCTCGCCGAACGACAGCCCGCGTGCCTGTTCCGCAGTAATTGCGGCAAGCGGCGCGCCGTCCTTGGTCCAGACCTGCGCATAGGCATGGGCCGTTTTCCTCGGGCGGGTGTTAAGGACAAAACCGCGCAGGATGATCTGCCACAGGATCGGCGGCAGTTCGACCACGCGGCGGTCCGACAGAAACTCCTTCAGATACGCCTTCACCGCCACCCGTGTCGGGGCGTCGGGTGACCCGAGGTTGACGAGGAGAACGCCGATTTTTGGCGGCGGGATAATCGGGTGGTCGCCGGGAAGTTGGGCAGCGCGCATCAGGCGTCCTGAATGAGGGGAAGCTGCCGGTAGCGCACACCGGTTGCCGCGAACAGGGCATTTGCAAGGGCGGGCGCGACCGGCGGGACGGCGAGTTCACCCGCGCCGCCCGGCGGGTCGCCACTGACGATCAACTCGATTTCGATCTTGGGGCAATCGGCCATGCGCGGCAGACGCAGGTCGCCGTAGCGTTCAGGTCCGGCAAGGCCGTGGAGGACGGACACTTGGGCACTGGTTGCCGCCGACATGCCGAACACCAGCCCGCCGATGATCTGGGCGCGGACGATGCCGGGATTGATGATCCGTCCGACGTCGGCAACCGCGAACAAGCGGTCAACCTGCACCCGCCCGCCGTCCCCGATATGCGCCTCCGCCAGCACCGCGATATGGCTGCCCGCCATTGAGGCCACGGCGAGTCCCTGATTCGACCCCTGCATCCCACCCTGCCAGCCACCGGCCTCGGCGACTTTGGTCAGGCATTGGGCGAGCCGGGGGTTTTGACCGAGCATCGCCATCCGCACCGAAAACGGATCGTTACCGGTCATATGGGCGACCTCGTCAACGAAACATTCGGTGAAAAAAGCATTCGCCCCATAAGCCCGCCCGCGCCAGTCGCCGGTTGGTATCCCGAGTGCGGCGGGATGGTGGTCAATGGCACAGGCGGGGATGTCATAGGGGGTGGATGCGCCGGCAATCGCGGCTGGTTCGGCCACGCCCTTCGTCGATGCCATGGCAGCAGATGACGTCGCACCTCCGACGATCCGCGCGTCGAGTTCGTGGAGGGTGGCGGGGGTCGCAATTTGTGCGAACAGTGCCGCAATCCGCCCCTCGGCGGTGGCGCGCGCTGCCATTCGCGCGACGGCGGCGGGGCGGAAAGTGTCGCGGCGCATCTCTTCGCTGCGCGCGCGCACGACCTGTACAGGGCGTTTGAGCTGATCGGCGAGCAGGGCGGCAGGGCCAACAAGATCGGTCTCGTACCGGGCACCAAATGATCCGCCGACCATCATCGGATGAACCACGACCTTTGTCGCATCGATGCCCAGCGCCCGTGCCGCCGCCTGCGCGGCTAGGCCGGGCACTTGCGTCGCGGTCCAGACCTGCACGCCGTTGCCGTCGATCTGCACCGTCGCCGTCGCCGTTTCGACCGCCGCGTGCGGGGCAAGGCCGACACGGTAGGTCTGGGTGAGCACGTCCGCACCGGCAAACACCGCGCCAATGTCGCCGAGCGCCGCCAGCCGCGCGCCCGCGTCAAACGCCGTGTCGAGCGCGCGGGCAATGCTGCGGTCATCGGGCAGGGTGCCGGTCACGGTGAAGCTGGACTTGGCGGCGCGCAGCCCTTGTTCGGCGGCCCACCAATTGGTGGCGGCGACCGCGACCCAGCGTTCGGTTTCGACCACCTCGATCACGCCCGTGACACGCTGTGCCGCTGCTTTATCGATGGACTTCAGCCGCGCATCGCCCGCTGGTCCTTGCGAAATCGCGGCATAGACCATGTCGGGCAGGCGGATGTCGGCGGCGAAATTCACACTGCCATCGACTTTCGACGGCAGGTCAAGGCGGGGAAGCTCCTGTCCGGTCAGCCGGTTGGCCGTGCCGCCGCGCCACGCGATGTCGCCCGGTACCGACAGCGTGGCCGCCTCCGCCGCGACTTCGCCAAAACGCATTTTATCGTCGCCGCGCCAGACAAAGCCGTCGTGGGTGTCGCAGGCGCGCCAATCGGCGTCCCAGCGTTCCGCCGCCGCCGAACACAGCACGGCCCGCGCCGCCGCACCGGCGTCGCGCAACAGCCCCTCGAACCCGCGTACCGAGGTTGACCCGCCCGTCGCGATAATGTCGTCGCGCCCGCGCAAACCGTCGAGGATCCGCACCGGCGCCGACCGCCCCAGCCCCTCGGCCCATTCGCGCATCAACATGCCATTGGCATAGAGCGGCCCCGCCGCTGCGGTCTCGACCGCCACAGTGCGCCAGTCCGCGCCAAGTTCATCGGCAATTATCTGGGCGTGGGTGGTCAGCACGCCGTGGCCCAGTTCGACCTGCGGCACGACTACGGTGACATGCCCGTCCTCGCCGATCTTCACAAAGCCATTGATGACATGTTCGCCGGGTGCGGTGTTCAGCCCCGGCGCATAAGCGCGCGGCCACAGCTTGAAACCGACAACCAGCCCGACCCCGACGCCGCCGCCGATCAGGAGATTGCGGCGGGAGAAGTTGCGAAGCGCCATATCGTGGCTCTAGGCAGGCTCTCGACCGCTGAAAAGCCCTGCCGCTGTGCGCCGCGCTTCAGCTGCGTGCCGGACCGGTGACCGCTCGTCCGATTGTCGCGGCCAGATCATCGACGCCAATGCCTTCTAGCGATGCATAAACCGCTGACGCCCCGTCGAATTGAGCACCGCGCCAGAGTGCGCCAGGTACGGCGAACGTCGCAATCCCGGCAGCCAGCGGTGCGCGCAGGCTGGGTTGGCTGTCTTCGATTGCGATAACCTTGCTGGCATCAAGGCTCAGGCGTTCGAGCGCGGCGAGATAGATGTCGGGTGCGGGCTTGGGTGCGGCAACGTCATCACCCGAGAGGATGAGATCGAAACGACCGGCCAACGACGGTCGTGCCGCCAGCAACATCGTATCGATGTTCGATTGCGATGTTGTCGAGGCAAATACAGTCTTCAGCCCGCGCTGATGCGCTTCATCAACCAGCGCATTGACGCCATTGTTGAGGGGCACACCGTCGCGATCCATCGCTTCCTGAAACAGGCGGCTTTTGGTCGCGTGGATCGCAGCGACCTGTGCCGCCGAAAGCACGACATCATGATCGGCAGCATAGCGGGCAAGCCGCGTTGCGCCGCCGACGCTGGCCGCTTCGCCTGCGACCAGTGCGCTATAGCTATCTTCACTCCAGTTCCAGTCGAGATCGTGCAGGGCGAAAGCTGCGTTAAACGCCTTTCGCTGCATTTCGGATGTTTCGGTAAGCGTACCGATGGCACCGAAGATAATTGCCTTGATCGCCACGCGAGCTTCCTTTTTCAGAACGGCATTCGCGGTCCAACGACCGACAGCCGTTCGGTGTCCGCGCGACAGGCCAGTGCAAATAAATTATGACGCACATTCAAGCGGTGATTTGGCTCACTTCGGCTTCATGCACCGCACGATATTTCGCGCGTAGCCCGACCTTGTCGATCTTCTCGGTGCCGAGCTTGGGCAGCAGCTCGTCGGAAAACCACAGTTTTGCCGGCACTTTGAACGCGGCGAGTTGTTCGCCGAGGAAGAACAGCAGGGCTTCCTCGCTCAGATGCTCGCTCGGGTGGACATGAACCACCGCACCGACGATCTCGCCCAGTCTTTCGTCGGGCAGGCCGAACACGCACGCTTCGGCGATTGCGGCGTGGGCATAGATTGCGGCTTCGACTTCCTGGCAGCTGATATTTTCGCCACCGCGGATGATGATGTCCTTCTTGCGGTCGACGATGAACAGATAGCCGTCGGCGTCGAGATAGCCGATGTCGCCGGTACGGAAATAGCCGTCCGCGGTCATGCACGCTGCGGTTGCAGCCGGATTGTCCCAATAGCCGCTAAAATTGGCGACAGTGCGGATCGAGACCTCGCCGCGCTCGCCCTGCGGCATTTTGTGGCCGCCATCGTCGAGGATCGCAAGATCGACCAAGGGGGCATAGGCGCGCCCTGTTGAATTGGGTTTTTCGAGATAGTTGGTCGAAAACGACCCGCAGCCAATCGCATTGGTTTCGGTCAGGCCATAGCCGAGCGCGGGCGGCGCGGGCATTTCGTCATTGAGGCGACGGACATGCTCGGGCGGGCGTGGCGCGCCGCCCGCCGCAAAGGTCTGGATTGTGGACAAATCGTAGCTGGCGCGCTCGGGATGATTGAGGATTTCCCAGCTCATCAGCGGTACGCCAGTGAAATTTGTAACGCGCTCGCGTTCGATCAGCTTCATCGCCTCAAGCGCGTTCCATTTGGGCATCATCACGATCTTGCGACCAATCGCAAAGCTGACGAGCAACATCGGTACTTCGCCGGTCACATGGAACAGCGGCACCGTCATGATGATGGCGTGTTGTGGCGCGTCGGCTTTGATCGTGCCGTCCTCGGTGCCGATGTGCAGCTGCATCAGCGCCTGCGCAATATAGCCGAAGGTCGATTGAACAACGGCGCGGTGAGTCGAATAGGCCCCTTTTGACTGACCGGTCGATCCGGACGTGAACAGGATCGTCGCGAGATCGTCGCCGGTAATTTCAGGGAGTGCCGCATCCGCTCCGCCTTTCGCCAGCACCGGTTCCAGCGCCTCGCCGAGCGGCAGCGCGACATCGACGAGCACGATCTCGAACCCGGTCTCGCGTCCGCATTCTTGCACACGCTTCGCACGCGGCGGGTCGGCGAAGACGAGTTTGGCCCCCACCGAACCAATGCCGTCGCAGAGCTCGCCGCCCTGCCACCACCCGTTGAGCAGGGTCACGACGCCGCCTGCCATGATGATGCCCATATAAAGCACGATCCACGACGGCGCGTTCCGCATGGCAATGCCGACGCGATCGCCCTTTTTCACGCCATAGCCACCGACCAGAACATGGGCGACCTTGGCCGCCGCGGCATAGGTTTCCGCAAAACTCAGGCGTTCCTCGCCATCGACCAGAAAATCTGTGTCGCCGTGCTGGGCACAAAAATGGGCGAAATAGCCAATAAGGGTCGGCGGGGCTGCCGCAATGGTCGCAACGGTGACGCCGCTTGGCAGTGTGAACGTGCCGAGCGGCAGCGGACCGCCCGCTACCGAAAGGTTCGCAATCGCATTATCGATGCGAAGGTCGAGCGTTGATGGCATGGTCTTCCTCTCCCCTTGGTCTTCGCCAATGCGCCTTGTATGGGGGCGAAAATCGGAAGGGAAAAGCCTTGCTGCACGAATTTGCTTTTGATGTTGTCGCAAGCGCGGGTGCCGTAACGTCGGGTGCGATCCAGTTTACCGACCTTGGCCTCTCGCCGGTTGCGCTCGACCTCGGATTTTTCAAGCTGCGTTGGTACAGCCTGGCGTATATTGCCGGAATCATCCTTGGCTGGTGGTATCTGTCGAAACTGCTGAAACAGCCCGGCGCACCGATGGCACAGCGCCACGCCGACGACTTCGTGTTCTATGCGACGCTCGGCATCATCGTCGGTGGGCGGCTTGGCTATGTATTTTTTTACAAGCCCGAGATTCTGGAAAACCCCCTCGACATATTAAAGCTGTGGGAGGGCGGGATGTCGTTCCACGGTGGCCTGATCGGCTTCATCCTCGCGGTGGTGTGGCTCGCGCGGAAGCACAAGCTGCCGTTGCTGCGGCTTCTCGACTATGCGGGTTGTACCCCCCCCTTCGCTGAATTCTTCGTCCGGCTCGCCAATTTCGTCAACGGCGAACTGTGGGGACGTCCGACTGATCTACCCTGGGGGATGGTGTTCCCCGGTACCGGTGACGGCATCGCACGCCACCCCAGCCAGCTTTATCAGGCCGCGACCGAAGGCATCGGGCTGTTCATCCTGATGTGGTGGCTGTTCTGGAAAACCGACGCCCGCTATTATCCCGGTCGCCTCGCGGGTGCGGGGCTGACCTATTACGCCGTGGTGCGGTTCTTCGTCGAGCGGCTGCGCGAGCCCGACGCAGGCTTGGAAAACCTGTGGTGGGGACTGACGATGGGGCAGACATTGTCGCTACCGGTGCTGTTCCTTGGCCTATGGCTGCTGGCAACGTCGAAACGGCGGCGTGTGCGGATCGAACCCTTTGCGGGAACCGCGAGTGTCGCGTGATCGCTGCTGACGCCGCAGGAGAAGGCGAGCTGGCCGACCGGCTTGCCCGCGCGATCACGCTGGCGGGACCGGTGCCGGTGTCGCGGTTCATGGCCGCGGCGAACAGCGAATATTACGCGCAGCAAAGCGCCATCGGCGCGGCAGGCGATTTCATCACTGCGCCCGAAATCAGCCAGATGTTCGGCGAGCTGATCGGTGCCTGGATTGCCGATTTGTGGGACCGCGCCGGAAAGCCTGACCTGTACTATGTCGAGCTGGGGCCGGGGCGCGGGACACTTGCGGTCGATGCCCTGCGGACGATGGCAAAGGCGGGACTGGTGCCGACTGTGCATTTCGTCGAAACCTCCCCGCGCCTGCGCGCCGCACAGGCCAGCCGCCTGCCCGACGCAAAATGGCATGACGATGTTGCGACCCTGCCCGACGATGCGCCGCTGGTCGTGATCGCCAATGAATTTTTCGACGCGCTGCCCATCGAACAGATTGTGCGCGCCGGTGACGGCTGGCACCGCCGCTTGGTTGCGTGTCAGGATACATTGTTCCTGCCGATTACCGGCCCATTGGTGCCCGACACCATTGTCCCCGAACATTTGCGGGAGGCTCCGGCGGGCAGCCTGATCGAATCGTCACCTGCCTCGGTCGCGATTTTCCGCGATCTGGCCACGCGACTCGGTCAACAGGGGGGCGGCGCGCTGATCGTCGATTATGGCTATGACGGCCCGGCGCTGGGCGAAACCTTACAGGCCGTGCGTGGGCACGGCTATGCCAACCCGTTCGAGACACCGGGCGCGGTCGATTTGAGCGCACATGTCGATTTTGCCGTGCTGGGTGCCGCCGCCAGCGTTGCCGGAGCGGCGGTCCATGGCCCCGTGTCGCAGCGCGATTTTCTCGGCCAGCTTGGTATCGCCACCCGCGCGGCATCGCTGGCAAGGGGCGCGCCCGAACGCAGCGACGAAATTGGCGCGGCCCACGCGCGCCTCACCGGAGAGGACGCCATGGGCACGCTGTTCCGCGCTATGGCGCTGACCGGCGGTGGCTGGCCCGAACCGGCAGGATTCGCATGAGCGTCGAGGTTGTCACCTCGCCGTTGCTGGGCGGCACGCGCCACGGCTTTCTCGGGCGGCGTGGCGGTATTTCGACGGGTCTTGTTGCAGGTCTTAACGTCGGGCTGGGCAGCGGTGACGATCCGCACGCGATTGCCGAAAACCGCCGCCGCGCCGCTGCCGCCGT
>JANNCK010000059.1:0-1733 GCA_031386545.1 Sphingomonadales bacterium | reverse complement strand
TGCTCGGTCCCGAAACTCAGCGCGCGGGCGAGTTCGGCGTCCCATGCCTCCGGCGTCTGGTCGGGGCGGGCATAGATCAGGTCGAAACTGACGCGCCCGAACGCCGCCTGTGCGGTGTCGAGCGCGGCCAACCCCTCGGTCACGTCATGCGCGCGACCGAGAAAGGCCAGCGTCGCATCATCGAGCGCCTGTAGCCCCAGCGACACACGGTTGACCCCGACACGGGCGAGATCGGCAAAGCGGGCGGCCTCGACCGATGACGGATTGGCCTCCAGCGTGATTTCGACATCGTCCGCGACCGGCCAATGCCCCGCCGCCGCATCGATGATCGCCGCGACCGTTTCAGGCGGCATCAGCGACGGGGTGCCGCCGCCAAAAAAGATCGACCCCAGCGTTCGCCCCGGCAGCATTGTCGCCTCATAGGCGAGATCGGCGAGCAAGGCCGCACGCCATGCTGCTTGATCGACGGTCTCGCGGACATGGCTGTTGAAATCGCAATAGGGGCATTTCGACACGCAGAACGGCCAGTGGACGTAGAGCGCAAACGGTTCACCGGCCTGCTGTGGCGTTCGGATTGCGTTAAGCGCGGGGAGGGTAAGGGCAGTTGCCATGATGTTTCGCGCGCTCCTTACGGCCTCGATGCTCGCCGCGCCATTGGCGGTGGCGGCCCAGCCGCAATCGTTCACGCAAACATGGGACGGGCGAAAGGCGGTACGCAGCGACGCCGTGATGCGTGCCACCGTTCTTGCGGCGCAAAACCGGGCGCGGCTGGCCTATGGCTCGGTGCCGCTGCTGTGGAATGACGCTCTTGCGGCGGATGCCCTTAGTTATGCGCGGACGCTCGCCCGCGAAAACCGCTTTGACCATGATCCCCAGCGGGGCGCGAAAGTCCGGCAGGGTGAAAACCTGTGGATGGGGACGCGCGGTGCCTTTGACTATGCAATGATGGCCGCTGGTTGGGTTGATGAACGCAAGGATTTCAAACCCGGTCGCTTTACCAATATCAGCCGGACCGGCAATTGGGGCGTCGTCGGGCATTACACCCAGATCGTCTGGCCGGGCACGACGAGCGTCGGCTGTGCTGTGGCGAGCAATGCGCGGGACGATTTTCTGGTGTGCCGGTATTTACCCGCCGGAAATGTGGTCGGGGTGATGATGCGGTGATTCAAAAAAGAGCCGTCACCCTGAACTTGTTTACCTGCGGTTGCCCTTCGGGTCAGGGTCCACGCTTCCGCCCGAGCCGCCGTTCCGGTTGAGAGGTGGATGCTGAAACAAGTTCAGCATGACGGTGCCTGCGGGACGGTCGTTCTTAAAACGCGGTCGCCACCAGTTTTGCAAAGGCGTCCGCCCGGTGGCTGATGGCGTGTTTCGCATCCGGGTCCATCTCGCCGAAGGTTTCGGTGTAGCCGAGTGGTACGAACACCGGGTCATAGCCAAACCCCTTGTCGCCCCGCGGTGGCCAGACCAATGATCCCTCGACACGGCCTTCGCAAAACAGGTCGCTGCCGTCGGGCCAGACCAGCGCCAGCGTGCAGACGAAATGCGCCGAACGCGACGTATCGGGGCCGATTGCCTGCAACCGGTCCTCGATCGTTCGCATGGCGTGCATCCAGTCGCGGTTGGTTGAATCGCCGGGGATTATTTCTGCCCAGTTGGCGGTGTAAACGCCGGGTTCACCGCCCAGCGCCTCGACACACAGGCCACTGTCATCGGCGAGCGCGGGCAGGCCCGAC